>JBJTJU010000001.1:0-2889 GCA_046096165.1 Phycisphaerales bacterium
GCCCTACCTCGGCCACGGCATCGGCCCGGAGGTGACCGCGTGCATGGCGGTGGTCGCCGCGGCGGTGCGCGCGGCGGTCGAGGTGCCGCTCGGGATCCAGGTGCTCGGGGGGGGTGCGCGCGAGGCGCTGTCCGTCGCCCATGCCGCGGGCCTCGACTTCGTGCGCGTCGAGAACGTCGTCGTCTCGCACGTGGCGGACGAGGGGCTGATGGCCGAGGCATGCTTCTTCTTGATGTCGGCGAGCACGCGGACGCGATCCGCGCCGATCGCGCGCCGGTACCGAAGCAGCGGGCCCGCGCATGCCTCGATCATGAGCCCCTCGTCCGCCACGTGCGAGAACACGAAGTTCTCGACGCGCACGAAGTCGAGGCCCGCGGCATGGGCGACGGACAGCGCCTCGCGCGCACCACCCCCGAGCACCTGGATCCCGAGCGGCACCTCGCCCGCCGCGCGCAGCGCCGCGGCGACCACCGCCATGCACGCGGTCAGCGCGGGGCCGATGCCGTGTCCGAGGTAGGGCCGGTCGTGCATGTTCTCGACGATGATCGCGTCGAAGCCGGCGTCGCGCAGGAGGCGCGCCTCGCGCACCGCCTCGGCCACCAGTTCGCGCGGGCCGTGCGCCGCACGCGGCGTGCCGGGCAGGGCGCCGACATGCACCATGCCGACGGTGCCGCGGATCACGGGTTGAGGCTTTGGGGATGGTCCGTCCATGGCGGTCAGAGTACGGAACCACGCTGTCATGACCCGGCCCGATGATCGGCCGAATCCTCACCGGGCGGCATGGATGCCATGCCCCGCCTCAAGCCGCGCGCCAGTCCGAGGGACGTCGGCAATCGCCCGGATCGTACGACTTCCCGGTCAACGAGTTCGTATCGCTGCAAGACCTTCCAGAGCTTTCGCATCGGCCAGAATCGGTGATTGCTCGCGATGATCTCGATCATCCGATCCAGCGTTTCGTCGTGCTCGATCGCAGTCGGGTGGACGACGGGGTCGTCCATCGCACTGCTCGGGAGGTCCTGGAACGGACCTGCGCTTGGTCCCGAGTGCGCGCCGGAACCCGTATGCACATTCGTGACGAGATTGATGCGCGGAATCACTGTCAGGCCATCGTGCTTCAGGTGTGCAAGCACCCATTGGTAGTCCCAGGTATCGACCGATCCCCTCGCCACCCTGCGCAGCTTGCGTCGCCACAGCACTCTGCCGACGTGCCGCCTCGTCGGGAACTGAGATGGTGTCAGCAGCGCCACGTCCCGTGCGGAGATCGTCCGGCTGTACCGCCGCCAAGCCCTCGACCATGAAGCCCACCCCCACACTGCCGGCTGGCGGCAGAACGAGTAGGAGCAGCACTGAGGGTCGGCTGGGCGGGGCGGCACGAGGCGAGTGCCCGAAATCGACATCACGCGTTCGTCGTCGGCGTATCGATCCAGAAGCGTGCTGCAAAAAGAGAAGAAGCTCGGGTGCGGCACGCAGTCGTCCTCCAGAATGATGCCGGATGGTTCGTGCCGGAAGAACCAGTCGATGGCACCAGCGACCGCACGACCGCAGCCCTCGTTCGATGCCAGGAACCGCGTCCTGACGGGGCAGTCCCACCCTGCGGATTGCGCCATGCTTCGGCAATCGGACACGGTCGTCGCCTCTCCCGTCGCGTGTGCGCGTGCCCCGTCGCTGGCGAGGTACACCGCCCGCGGCCGTGACTCCCTGGCGCGCTGCAGGACTTGCGACAGGCACTCTCTCCGATTGAAGAAAATGATCAGGACGGGAGGGTTCATCGGCCTGCCGGGGTCAGGCTACCTCGTGCCGTCGGCCTCCCCGAGCATCGCCTCGCGGAAGGTGCGGTACTCGGGCGACTGCGACGCGCGACCGCGCCAGGTCCTGCGCGCCGCGCACCACCGGCCGCAGGCGCTCGACGGTGAGCGTGGACGTGGTCACCGCGGCCATGATGGTCAGCAGCACGAAGCCGATCGCCATCCAGAGCGTCGCCAGCAGCTTGCCGCGCCGGGTGAGCGGGACTCGGTCGCCGTACCCGACCGTCGACACGGTGACCACGCACCACCACGCCGACTCCGCCAGCCCGCGCGCGGGCGAGCCCTGGATCGACGGGTTGCGGCGGCGCGCGATGGCCCAGAACGCGGCGGCGAAGCCGAGCGTGAGTCCCGCCAGCGCCGCCAGCCACGCGAGCACCTCCGAATGCAGCACGCGATCGAGCACCGCGCCCACGGTGAGGTTGCGGCGCACGCGCGGATCGAGTAGTCGATCTTCGTCTCGCGCACGATGTGGCGCCAGGCGATGGCCGCAAGCGCCGACCAGTACGGCGTGCGCTCGTCGGGCGGTCGCCGACGTGCGCCGTGTCCGCCGGCGCGATGACCGCCGGCTGCTCGGGCGACTGCGCCGCCACGCGTGGCGCGGACCACGCGGCGGCAAGGAGGGCGATGGCGAACGTCCAACGCATCGCGGCGGACGATAGGAGGGGCAGGGCGGTATCGTCCCCACCCCGTGAACGCCCACGAACCACGTCCCGTCGCGGTGATCACCGGCGCGAGCGCGGGGATCGGCGCGGCGACGGCGGTCGAGCTGGCGCGCCGCGGGCACGACCTGGTGATCTCCGCGCGACGCCGCGACCGTCTGGCCGAGGTCGCCGCGCGCGCCACCGAGGCCGCGGGCCGGCCGGTGCGCACCGAGATCGTGCCGCTCGACGTCACGGTGCGCGGGCACTCCGCCGAGCTCCTCGACGCCGCCGAGCGCGCCTTCGGCCGCTTCGACGTCGTCTACGCCAACGCCGGCTACGGCATGGAGCGCCCGATGCACGCGCTCGACGACGCCGAGCTGCGCCACATGTTCGAGACGAACTTCTTCTCCTCGGTCGAGCTCTGCAACGAGGCCGCCCGCCGC
>JBJTJU010000002.1:0-5517 GCA_046096165.1 Phycisphaerales bacterium
AGCCTCTTCTGCGAGGTGAGCCTGCAGCCCTACGGCGTCCTCTCGCACCGCCACCAGCCGGAGATGGCCCAGGAGACCGGCGCGCGCATCCTGTTCACGCCGCACCTCGTGGCCCTCGACCGCGGCATCCTGTCGACGATCACCGGGCGCGCGCGGTCGATGATGCCGGCGGCCACCAGCGGACGCACCGGCAGGATCACCGACGTCGGGTAGCAGCCGGGGCAGGCGATGAGCTGCGCGGTGCGCAGGGCGTCGCCCGCGAGTTCCGGCAGGCCGTAGACCGCCTCGCCGAGGAGCGGGGCGTGCGCGTGCTCGAACCCGTAGTGGCGCGGGTAGAGCGATGCGTCGCGCAGGCGGAACGCGGCGGAGAGGTCGAACACCACCACGCCGGCCTCGAGCAGCGCGGGCGCGAGCCGCTCGCTGGCCTCGTGCGGCGTGGCGAGGACCACGGCATCGGGGGCACAGGCCAGGATCGACGCGGCGTCGCCCGCACGCTCGGGCAGGTCCTCCACGCCGGCCAGGCGCGGGAACCGGATGGCCATCGTCTCGGCGGCCGCGTCGGTGGCGGCGCGTCGGTCGCTGCCGAACAGCCCGACCAGCTCGGCGGCCGGGTGCGACGCGAGGATCGAGGCGAGCTCGGCGCCGGTGTAGCCGGGGGCGCCGACGATGGCGATGCGGATGGGGTCGCGCATGGCGGGATCCTTGGTGGGCTCAGGACGCGGCGCGCGAGAGGCGCTGCAGCGTGCGTGCGAGGGTCGCGGCCGATTCCTGGTCCGCGGCCGCGATGAAGATGGTGTCGTCGCCGGCGATGGTGCCGAGCGCCCCGGGCATCCCCGCGCGGTCGATCTCGACGGCGAGGGAGTTGGCGTGCCCGCTCGGGGTGCGCACCACGACGGTGGTGCCGCCGCGTGCCACCGACACGAGGTGCTGGCGAAGGGCGGAGGCAAGGGCGTCCGTGCGCCCGGCGGGTGCGGCGGCCGCGGGCACGGCGCCCGGCAGCATGTAGCCGCCCGGGCCCTTCACGACGCCGAGCTCGGTGAGGTCGCGCGAGAGCGTGGCCTGGGTGACGTCGATCCCCTCGCGCCGGCGCAGGAGCACCGCCAGTTCCTGCTGGCTCCACAGCTGGTTCGCCGCGATGAGTGCGGCGATCCGGGCGCGGCGCTGGACGGGGCTGGCGGCGGTGGCGGACACGGATGGATGAATATACAGAAGCCTGCATGAGTATGCAAGGGCATGCGCACGGAAATCCGGGAATTCCGTTTCCGGCTGGATTCGCCGTGCTGGGTGGGCGGGCTGGCGGCGCTCAGGCGGCCGGGATCGGGCGAGGGCGCCGGTCGGCGCCGATCGCCACGTAGGTGAAGATGCCCTCGGTCACCATCACCGTGCCGCTGTCGTCGTGCCGGCGCGCCCAGGCCTCCACCTCGACGGTGACGCTGGTGCGGCCGGTACGCGCGATGCGGCAGTAGCAGGACAGCTCGTCGCCGACGAACACCGGCAGCCGGAACGCCATCTGCGCCACGGCCACGGTGGTCACGCGCCCGTGCGCGCGCCGGCGGCCGAGGCTCGCCCCCGCGATGTCCATCTGCCCCAGCAGCCAGCCGCCGAAGATGTCACCCTGCGGGTTGGCGTCCGCGGGGAAGGCGAAGGTGCGGAGCATGAGCTCCCCCTGCGCGCCCTCGGGGCGCCCGGGCGCCGAGATCGGGCCCTCGGCGTCGGCGGCGGGGCTCACTCGTCGTCGCCTTCGTCGGGCTCGTCCTTGACCGTGACGGCCTCGATCTCGCCCTTGCGTCCGGCGGCCTGCTCCTTGCGCTTCCACTGCTCGATCTTGTTCTTGTCGGGCGAGATGATGGCGTTGATGCGCTTGCCGTTCAGGCGCGGCGCGGCCTCCAGCTTGCCGAGGTCGAGCAGGCGGTTGATCACGTCGTTCACCAGGCGCTCGCCGATCTCGCGGTGGGCCATCTCGCGGCCCTTGTAGCTCGCCACCAGCTGCACCTTGTGGCCCTCGAGGAGGAACCGGCGCGCCTGCTGCACGCGGATGCCGACGTCGTGCGGGTCGATCTTCATCGAGCGGCCGAGGCGGACCTCCTTCAGCTCGCTGGTCTTCGACTTGCTGGCCTTGTTCTTCTTGGACTCCTCGTACTTGAACTTGCCGAAGTCCATGATCTTGCAGACGGGCGGGCGCGCGTCCGGCGAGATCTCCACGAGGTCGAGCCCGGCTTCGTTGGCACGCTGCCGCGCCTCGTCGGTCTCGACGATGCCGACCATCTCCCCGTTCTGGTCGATCAGGCGGATCGGCGTGATGCGGATGCGGTCGTTCGTGCGCGGCCCCATCGAGGGCCCGTCGCGCCGCGGTCGGTCGCCGCCGAAGCCCCCGGGTCGCGGTCCACCCATGGGCGGACGGGAGGCGAACGGTGGGCGGCGAGGAGGAAAGCTGGAAATGGGTCGTTCCTTGGTGTCCGGCGGCGAGGGTCAGGTCGGGCCCCCCGGCGCGGGCCGCCGCCAAGCGAGGGGTGCGGCGAATCGCCGCAGGACGGTCAATGTACCCGCCATGGGGGTACGGACGCAAACGATGCGTGAGGTTCCCGTGTTTACACTGGCTTTTCGATGCATCTAGCCCTCCCGTCACGGTCCCGATCCGCTCCGCGTCCGGCGTTCACCCTGGTCGAGCTGATGGTGGTGGTGGCCATCGTCGGCATCCTGGTTGGCCTGCTGGTGCCTGCGCTGGGCATGGCGCGCGCCACGATGCGTGCCACGAAGAGCCAGTCGAACCTGAGGCAGTGGGGCACCGCACTCGTCGGCTGGGCGAACATGAACGAGGAGCGCGTCCCGTGGGAAGGCGCGAAGAACATCGACGGCATGCCCACGAACCTGCCGAACGCGGCCTTCTGGCCGAACGCGCTGGCGCCGATGCTGGGGCTTCCCTCGTTCCAGGACATGTGCGAGCGCGCCTTCGCCGAGCAGCGCACGATCGACACGTGGGACAACCCCGATTCGGTCTGGAACGATCCGGCGGCGCAGCCCGATGCGGGCGAGCCGTGGAACTTCGGCGACCCGGGAAAGGGCGGGATCCGGCGGCAATTCTGGTTCAGCTACGCGATGAACATCCGGCTCAACAACACGCTGCTGATGCAGGCGGGCATGCCGGAGTTCTCGACCGAGGCACTGATCCGCCTGTCGAACGTGGCGTTCGCCGACAAGACGGTGTTCATGCTCGAGCTGCGCGCCACGCCCGAGGAGCTGCCGCCCGACGATCCGCACCGCACGCGCAACCTCGACCGCGCGTCATGCAGCTGGAAGCGCTTCGCAAACCGCCACGCGAAGGGCGGGCACATCCTGCATGCGGACGGGCACGTCGGCTGGTACGGAAACGAGGACGCCACGACCAACGCCCAGGGAAGCCGCGACCCTGCGACGCCCCAGGGCGACTGGAACACGTCGAAACTGATCTGGGACCCGCTCGGGCCGGCGCGGCATTGAGGCGCGGCGGAGCGGCGGGTCAGCGGTCGATCCGGTCGACCAGCACGCGGATGCGCGAGATGCGGTAGCCGGGGGACCAGTCGACCTCGATGCGGAACCGGCGGGATCCGTCGGGAGAGATCTTGCCGGACATGCCGGGCTTCTTCGGCGGCTCGCTCACCCCGCCGGTGTGGAGGTCGATGAGTCGCCGGGGACCGCCCTGTATCGCGGGATGGGCGTTCGTGAACGTGGACGCGAACTCGACGCCCAGCCGCCCGTCCGCCTCGATCCACGCGCGCCGCAACCCCCAGGCGTCCTCGACGATCGTGCCGTCGAGCGTCACGATGCGCGTCCCGGCGTCGCCGACGACGGTGAGTTCGCGGAGCGAAACGCCGCCGCGCGACGTCCCGTTCCCCTGGCCGACCTGCTCGGTGGCGAGGGTGACGGTGCAGGTCTGCGGGTCGGTGCCGACGGCCGCGATCGCGGGCCCGAGCGCCCAGCGCCCGGTGGCACGGCCACGGCCGCGCCCCACCGTTCGGACGGTGCCCGTCTCGGGATCGATCGCCATGACGTCGACCGCGATGATGGCGGTGTCGTCGTCGCGCGTGGGGTAGTCCATGCCGGTGCGCTGCAGGAGTGCGATGATCTCGCGTCCGTCGGGCGACCAGCCGCAGACGCTCGGGAAGCCGACGTGCGGCCGCCCAAGGGCGGCCATGCCGCCGCGTCCGCGCCGGGAGTCGAACCACGCGACCCGCGGGCCCCATCCGGTGGACAGGGAGTGCTCGACCCACGCGATCATGGTGCCGTCCGGGCGCGCGACCCACTGCCTATTGCCCGTCGCGAGGGCGGGCGCCTCGAGCCGGAGTCCGTCGGCGTCGACGCGGATGACATCGATCCGGAGCGCGAACTGCTCCGGTCGGTCGATCGTGGATCGGCGCCACCATGGCCAGTTCCCGAGTTGGGACACCGCGGCGATTGGCCAGGCCGGTGGCGCGCCCGGGCCGCCGAACGGCGCGAGTCGTCCCGCGATCGACGTCGCGAAGAGCACAGCCCCGCCGGCGATGGCCAGCAGTGCAGGCACGACGACGCGCGCGAGGCGACGTTCGCGCGCCACGCCCGGCGCGATGCCGCGTCCGTCGAGCGCCTGGCCGCACTCCGGGCACCTCGGCGGATCGGGCCGGACCCCGGCCGCCGCATTCAGATCGTGATTGCAGCGACGGCAGTAGCTGCGGCCCGGGATCCGCGGCGTGCGCAGGACGCGTGCCGTGCCGACCGCCAGCACGACGAGGCCGGCGACGAAGAGCAGAGCGCCGATGTCCGGCCGCGCCGCGTCGAGGAAGGGCCACGCCCGCGGATCGACGGTCCGCGCGACGAGGATGGCGCTTCCGTCATCCGACCAACGGGCATCGATCCCCATGGCGTCGTTCGTGCGGTCGGCCTTCGGCAGGTCGACCGACGGGGCGGGGGGCATGGGATCGGCGGCATCGATCACCCGGTCGATGCTAGTGACGGGCGTTCAGGCGACATTTGGCTGCCAGTTGCGGTGTCGGCATTGCGGCGGGGTAGGGTTGTCGCCATACTCAGGGAGGACATGCCCGTGTCGCCCGACCAGCTTCGCCTGACCCTTCGCGCTGCGCCGTTCGCGCCCTTTCGGATCCACCTCGTGGACCAGCGGACCTTCGACGTGCCGCACCGGGAGTTCGCGTGGATGGTGCCGTCCGGCCGGACGGTCTACGTGGCCTCCCCGGACCACGAGGGTGCGGAGACGATCGATGTCGCCCTGATCGTGTCGCTGTCGCCGATCGACGGTTCGTCGACCCGCGCGGCGTAGGCGCGGGGAGTGTTGTCACGCACCCTTCGGGCCCTTCCAAACCGCGGCGTCGTAGCACGCCCACAGGTGGCCAAGCCAGCCGCCGAGGCCGAAGGTGATGATCCAGAGGACCCCGGTCAGCACGAACATGAGCAGGCCGCGCAGCGCGCGCCCCTGCACCAGTTGCCCGAGGCCGGGGATGAGGAAGCTCGCGATCGCCGCAAGCACGTTGCCGCCGGAGCCTTGTCCTG
>JBJTJU010000003.1:0-2453 GCA_046096165.1 Phycisphaerales bacterium
GTAGGTCGAGAAGTACCCGGCCACGACGCTGCCGTCGGCGGACACGGCGGTGGCACGGCCGTAGACGGGCCCCCCCGGAAGCCGCGGCAGCTGGACGGTGCCTTCGACGGCGTTCCAGCGGACCGGGATCGAGACGCTGGAGTCGCCCACGAATCCGACGATCACGCCGGCATCCGAGCTCACTGCCATGGCGACGGACGCGATGCTCGTGGACGAGAGCACTGCCCCGAAGTCGGACGCCTGCCCCGCGGCGTTCCAGAGCGCCGCACGCGAGTGCGTCGTGCCGCCGGGCGACCGGAACACGTGCTGGCCGACGACGGCGCTTCCGTCGCCGCTGATGGCCTGGACCCAGCCTCCATCGGACCCTGGAAACACGTCGAGCAACCTCAGGCCGCCGTCCGCTGTCCAGCGGAAGGCCCGGTCCGGGCCGGACGCGGAATTCGAATAGCCGACGACGGTCGAGCCGTCCGCGGAAATGCCCTTCGCGATCGTGAACACCGCGGAGGGCGGGGCCCCCAGCGACCGGATCGACTGTGCCGCGGCGGGGCCGGTCGCTGCCCAGGCCACCGCCGTCAGCAAGGCGGAGCTCGCGAGACTCGGAACGACCGGGAACGCTTCGTTCATGGGTTCCTCCATCGAGCCTATACGGCATCCGGCGAACGGTGATCGAACTTCACGCCCGGAAATTCGCCGAACGCGATCGTCGAAAGTCGGGACACCCGTTCCTGACACCTATCTGAGCGCTATTTCAGCCGGCCCATGAGGTCCTTCACGGCGGCCTCGAGCTGGGCGTCCTTCCCGGCGCACTCGTCCTCGGGGGTCTGCGGCACCACCAGGTCGGGCTTCGCGCCGTTGAGCTCCATGTCGGTGCCGTCCGGCAGGTACCAGCCGCGGAACGGCGTGCGCACCGTGGTGCCGTCGACGAGCGACGCGCTGCCGGTCGAGATCACGCCGCCGTAGGTCTGCATGCCCACCAGCGTGCCGCGCTTCAGCGTCTTGAAGGCGTGCGCGGTGATCTCGGCGTTGGAGAAGCTCTTCTCGTTGCAGAGCATCGCCATCGGCTGCGAGTAGCGCTGGATGAACAGCCGGTCGACCGGGTAGTGCCCCTTCTTCGACGGGTCGGCGCCGCGCGGCACGGTGTAGGCGTGCGGCGGGATCATGATCGACGCGAGCAGCCGGTCCGCGGTCCACCCGCCGCCGTTGTTGCGCACGTCGACGATCAGCCCGTCCTTGCCCGCGGCCGCCGCGTAGAGGTCGCGCTCGTAGGCGTCGAGCGACGGCTGGTCCATGCTCGCGATGTGGATGTAGCCGATGCGCCCGCCCGAGAGGCGGTCGACCTCCTCGCGCGACCGGCGCAGCGTCTCCTGGTAGGAGAGCTCGCGGATCTCGCCCGAGGACGACGGCACGAGGATCGCGTCGAGCTCCATCGCGTCGCCACCGGCCGCCGGCACGCGCTTCACGCGCACCACCGTCTCGCGGCCGAGCGTGCCCATGAACGCCTCCTCGATCGACATGCCGGGCTTCACCGCCTCGCCGTCGACGGCGACGATCACGTCGCCGACCGCCAGCGGCGTCTGCCCCTTGGTGGCGGGGCCGTCGCGCAGGATGTCGGTCACCTTGAATCCGCCGTCGGCCGGCATGTGCCGGATGCCGAGCTGCCCCACCGGGAACCGCGCCGCGCCGCCCATGCCTCCGGGGCTGCGGACGCCGAGGTGGCTGGCGTTCAGCTCGCCGAGGAAGCGGTTCGCCACGTAGTCGAACTCCTCGTCGGTGCGCGCGTTCGCGGCGAGCGCCGCCCACTTCTCGGTGAGCTTCGGCCAGTCGCAGCCGTTCATCGTCGGGCTGTAGAAGACGTTGCCCATGATCCGCGCCATCTCGCGGAACTTGGCGTCGCTCTGCGCGGCGAGGTCGAGCTCGACGGTGTCGGCGAACTCGACCGGCTTCGCGTCGCCGCCGGGAAGGCCCACCACGGTCGCGCCGCCGCGGGCCACCAGCACCAGCTTGTCGCCGGCGGGCGTCATCTGCTGGATCGAGCCCGACGGCCCGATCTTCTTCGCCTCGCCGCCGCTCCATGCCACGCTCATCAGGCCGGCGGCGTCGCCGCTGCCGCCCATGAAGTAGACGCGGTCGCCGGCCGGCGAGAGCTCGAGGTCCATCTCGCTGCCGGGCATCGACGTCAGGCGCCGCAGGCGCCTCCACGCGTCGGCGAGGTCGCGGGGCTTGGGCTCTTCCTTCTTGGCCTCGGGCTTCTTCTCGTCGTCCTTCTTCTCGTCGGGCTTCTTGTCGTCGGGCTTGGCAGGGTCGGCCTTGGTGCCGTCCGCCTTCGCGTCGTCCTTCTTGCCCTCGTCCTTCTTCGCGCCATCCGGCTTGCCGCGCGCACCGCGCTCGGCGGCCTTCTTCTTGGCGGCCTCACCGGCATCCTTGAAGTACTGGTCGAGCTCGAAGCGCTGCAG
>JBJTJU010000004.1:0-5845 GCA_046096165.1 Phycisphaerales bacterium
TCGGCGTGGTGGTTGTTGTGCCAGCCCTCGCCGCAGGCGGCGATGGCGACCAGCCAGTTGTTCCGGCTGTTCTCGTCGGTGTCGTGGTTTCGGTAGCCGAAGATGTGGGTGAGGCTGTTCACGCTCCAGGTGATGTGCCACACCAGCACCGTGCGCAGGAACAC
The DNA here is from genome assembly GCA_046096165.1 of Phycisphaerales bacterium. GTDB lineage: Bacteria > Planctomycetota > Phycisphaerae > Phycisphaerales > SM1A02 > UBA966. The sequence continues at coordinate 165 of JBJTJU010000004.1, forward strand.
GCCCCATGCGACGACGCCGGCGGCGAAGTTCGCCGCACCCGCGGCGTCGGTCCATGCCAGCGCGGCCGCGAACGACACGGCCGCGAAGAGGACGACCTGCGCTCCGTAGAACCAGAGCGGGCTCCACGGGTGCTTCTCGATCCACATGTAGAAGGGGTCGCGGAGGACGTCGCGCGCGTAGCGCTCGTAGTTGGCGCGGTGGTGCAGGTCACGGTTGCGGACCAGGAGCCACCACATGTGCCCCCACAGGAAGGTGACCATCGGCGTGTGCGGGTCCTCGCGCTCGTCGCTGTGCGCGTGGTGCATGCGGTGCGTGGCGATCCACCGCGCGGGCGAGTCCTCCAGGCAGCACAGCGCGCCCACCACCAGCACGTGCTCGAACCACCGCGGGGTGCTGAAGCTGCGGTGCGCCAGCAGCCGGTGGTAGCCGAGCGTGATGGTCTGCCCGAAGACGTCCACGCCGCCCAGCCAGAGGACGACGGCTGTCCAGGAGAAAAGCGCCGGCACCAGCGCCGCCAGGCACAGCACGTGCACGGCGACGATGGGAACGAAGTAGCGGACCAGCACCTGCCGGGGCTCGGTGGCCTCGGGGCGCTGCAGGGAGGTTCGGAATGTCGTCAACGTGGGTGCCGAGGCGTTGGGAGCGGCGCCGTCGCCGGGAACGGCGCGCGGGAGCGCCGATTCAGGGACTCTACCGCGTTCCCTCGTGCGCCGCGCACTCCACCACCAGCAGCCGGCCGGCGGCGCGCTCGAAGCGCTCGCAGGCGTTGGCGTAGGCGAGCTCGGCGGCGAGCTGGCGGTCGTCGCGGATGATCTCGACGTAGGCGGGCAGGCCCGGCGCGGGCGGGGCGATGGCCGAGCGGACGGCCACGACGCACGCGGCGGCGAGTGCGGCGGCGGCGACGGTACGCATGGCACCGCGGCGCAGGCGACGGCGGCGCGCGGCGTGGTCGAAGGCGTCGAGCCCGCGTGCGAGGGTCTGGTGCTGGCTGGGCGTCAGGTCGTTCATGGTTGGTTCCTCATGGCGCGGGCGCGCTCGGCGGCGCGCCGCAGGGTGCTGTCGACCGCGGCACGGCCGAGGCCGAGCATGGCGGCAAGCTGGGTGATGGTCGCGTCGGCGCGCACCTTCAGCTCGAAGAGCGATCGTTCGTGGTCCGTGAGTCCGGCGATTCCCGCGGACTCGCGACGGATCTCCTCGAGCAGGTCGTGGTCCGCGAGGAACGCAACCGACTCATGGCGGTCCTCGGCGACCCGCCGCTCGCGCATGCGGCGCGCGAGTTCGCTGCGCAGCAGGTCGATGGCCGCGCTGCGCACCACGCGTCGCAGCCAGGCGTCGAGGCTGGCGGCACTGTCGCAGCGGCACGGTCGCCGCGCGATGCGCAGCCAGGCTTCCTGCGCCACGTCGTCGGCGAGGTCGCGTCGGCGTCCGAGCCGTCGCGCGGATTCCGCCTCGACGAACCCGCAGCGCTCCCGGAAGAGCGCTTCGTACGCCGTGCGGTCGCCGGCCGCCATGCGTGCCGTGCAGCGAGCGACCGACGGGTCATCGAACCCGTCGGCCGTCGGGCCGTCCTGGGGCGGGGCGTGCACGGACGCGGAGACCGTCACGATCCGGAAGCCGAACGCGACTCGCGCACGCCCGCGGAGGCAGGCAGCGCACGCACGACGGAGCGCACGGCGTCGAGTTCCTCCGTGGTGCCGTGGACGAAGAGCATGCCCGACTCGCGGTGCAGGCGCATGCGGAACTCGGGCGACCGCGCGCTGAGTGCGAGGCCCGCGTCGATGGCACGGATGACTCCGTCCTGGCCGGATTCGGCGGCGGCACGGTCGGTGGCGTCGGCCGGGACCGCAGGCAGCCGGAACAGTGCCACCGGCGACTCGACCTCGGGCGCGGTGCCGGGCTCAGCCGGCTTCACGCGCGCCTTGATCTGCATCGACTCGGTGCGGCCCCCGGCAAGCAGGACGTGGACGGGCTTCACCAGCTCGACGCCGGGCTTGGTGCCGGGGTCGAGCGTGACGTCGACGGTGAAGGACGCGCCGGGTGCGATCGGGCCCTTCGGCGGATCGGAGACCTTGGTGCAGCCGCAGCCGGCCTTGATGGCCTCGATGGTGATCGGGGCGTCGCTCGCGTTGGTGATGGTGAGCGTGCCCTTGCCGGGCGTGCCGATCACCAGCTCACCGAGTTCGAGCGTGGCGGGCGAGAACTTGAGGACCGGTGCGGTGGCCACCTGGCCGGCCTGCGCGCTCGGTGCGGCGGCGCGGGGCGCAGGCGCGGCCGCGAGCAGGGCGGGGAGGATGGCGACCGGCAGGGCGATGGTCTGGATCAGGTGCATGGATGGCTCCGCGGGAAGTGTCGGCGACGGTGGCACGTGCGTGCCCTGCAGGAAGAACGGAGCGGGGGGCGGGAATGCGTCGCCCGGGGTGCGGATTCCGCAGGGAGTGGCAGGAATCCCCTCGTTCGGGGGTGTTGGGGCGGATGTTCGCCCCCGGTACCGTGTCGGTTCGATGCATCCGGTGTCCCCGATCCGTGCCGCCGTCGCGTCCGCCCTGGCCTTGGCACTCTCGGCATCGGCCGACTGGCCGAACCTCAGCGGCAACGCCGCGCAGAACGGCCTGAGTTCGGCGACCGGGCCGTCCTCGGCCACGCAGATCTGGTCGCGCACCAACATGCCGTGCCTCATCTCGTGGATCCCGATCGTCGAGGGCGGCCGCATCTTCACCGTGCGCCAAACCTATGCGCAGGCGCCCTACAACCCGCCGCCGGGGGAGGCGCGCGTCCACTGCCTGGACCTGGCGACCGGCAGCACCCTCTGGACGTTCGACTGCCCGTTCGAGGCCGGTGACTGGACCACGGTGGTGTACGGCGCGCGCAACGGGCGCGTCTACGTCGGCCGCGGCGGGAACGGATCGAGTTCCGCGGCGCGCGTGTACTGCCTGAACGCCGCGACCGGTGCCGTGATCTGGCTTTCCGCCGATGAGGTGCGCACCGGAAGCTACGACGGCGTCGCCTTCATGGACGACGGGGACCTGATCTTCGCCTCGCACATGGAACTGCGGCGCATCGATGCCGAGACCGGCGCGACGGTGTGGTTCGCCGCGCGCACGTGCAGCGTGAGCGGCAACTGCGGCCCCGCGCGCGACGGCGACGCGATCTACCTCGACGAGGTGGGGCCGGGCGGCCAGCGCATCTCGCGCTTCAGCGCCACCACCGGGGAGCGGCTCTACAGCAGCCAGGTGATGCCGGGGTTCCTGAACCAGTGCTCGCCGTTCTGCGCCCCGGGGGGCCTGGTCTTCTACCTGCGCGCCAGCAACGAGGGCCCGGCGTTCGACCTCTTCTACGCATTCCGAGACACGGGCACGGGATTCCAGCTGCTCTGGACCGCGCCCGCGCGCACGGAGCCGGGCGCGCGCCACGCCGTCACGCCCGATGGCGGCGTGACGATGGTGTCGCCCGAGGGACGCCTGCAGGTCCGCGACCAGCAGACCGGTGTGCTGCGCGCCGAGAGCGCCCTCTCGGTGCTGAACGCGAGCGGGTTCTCGTCGTCGATGGTGGCGGTCGATGTCCGCGGGACGATCTTCCACAACAACTCCAACGGTGCGGGCGGGCAGAATGCGGATCTGCGGTCGTTCACGCCGAGCCTGGGACTGGGCTGGCGCACCACCGTCACCGGCATGAGCCAGGGCGGGCCGTCGCTCGCCGCCGACGGCAGCCTGGTGGTGGCCGGCACCGGCGTCGTGCGCCGCTACTGGACGGCGCCGCCCTGCGTGTCCGCGGACCTCAACTGCGACGGCGCGGTGAACGGCGACGACCTGGGCATCCTGCTCGGCGCGTGGGGGCCATGCATCACGGGCCCGCCGACGTGCCGCGGTGACCTGGATGGCAACGGCGTCGTGAACGCCGACGACCTGGGGCAGCTGCTGGCGGCGTGGAGCTGAGCGCTCAGCTGCCGCCCGACACCACGATGTCGTCGTAGCGGTCGATGACCTTCGGGCCGTCGGGATTGGAGGCGCGGTTGATGATGTCCGTCATCGGCTGGCCGTCCGGCATCCGCACCTGGCTGCGCGCGAAGAAGATGCCGTCCGGGCCGGCGCTGAAGAGGAAGTACTTGCCCCGTGCGACGCCCGCCCAGGCGCGGTCGGCGTCGGACGTGCCGGCCGCGGTGGCCGAGTCGAGCCCGGCGTGGCGCACGAACTGGGCGAGGGTCACGCGGCGGGCGGCCGTCGACGGCAGGCCCGCGGCCGACGTCGTCGACAGCACGCTTCCCTTCAGCGCGTCGGTCTGGTCGATGCCCGCGTCGCCGAGCGCGGTGCTGCCGGTGTAGGCGATCATCTGCTTGCGCTCGAACTGTCCGGGCACGTTGTCCTTGCGCACAAGCGGGCCGATCGAACGCATCTGCGCGATGAAGGCGATCGGCGCGCCCCATGCGTCGATCAGGTCCGGGACAAGCCCCTCGCCGGCAGCCTCGGGCAGCGCGGTGTTCGCGTTCATCTGTCCCGCGGCCTTGCCGAACTCGCGCCCCTTCGGCGCGAAGAAGGCGTCGTACTTGCGGCCGTTCCTGAACGGACCCTCGCCCATGCGCGTGGCGTCGATCTTGATCCGAAACGGCGGCGCGGTGTTGAAGACCAGCTCGGTGCCCGTGTACGTGGCATAGTCCGGATCGGGCTCCAGGCGGTAGCCGCCCATCAGCGCCAGCAGCGCATTCTCCGTCTGGGTGATCTTCGGGATGTTGGCCGCCACCACCGGGTCGGACGGGTTGTCCGTCACGCCGAGGTAGAGCGCGGAATTCGGGATGGCCGCCGGGTACTCGCCGAACTCGATGAAGTACGCGTCGCACGCCTTGGCGAATTCCTGCATCGTGGCGCGGGTCTGCGATGCCTTGGCGCGGTCGATGACCTTGCCGAGCGCCGGCAGCAGCAGCCCGACGAGGAGCGCGATGATGCCGACGACGACGAGGAGCTCGACGAGCGTGAACGCGCGCACGCGTCCGTGGGAGGACCGTACCCGGGCAGATCCGTGCTGCATGGGTGCGGGATCCTACATCCGGGCCCGCCCCTCGCCCCATCCCTTCGATCAGCAGGGCGTGAGCGCCTCGGCTGCGAGCCTGGCTGGATCGGCGAAGCGCGTTGCGCGTCGAGCATTCGCGATCCGTGCCTCCAGCCGCGAGGCAAACCCGGCGGCGTCGGCCGCGAGCACGGCACGACGGATGTCGGCCTCGTCCCTGCAGAAGACGATGCCGGCCGGGTCGAAGTGCCGCGCGAACTCCGGGTCTCCCCAGTAGATGGGCACGCTCCCGCACAGCAGGCAATCGACCAGCTTCTCGGTGAAGTAGCCGGGATACGAGCCATTCTCGATCACGACGGAGTACATGAAGGGGAGATGGCCCTCCGACTTGCACCCGATGGGCCGGTAGCCGCGGCCGAGCAGGGCGATGTCCGGCGCCGCAGACCTCGCCCAGTCGGCGATGCGGTGGCGCATTCGGTGCCCCTCCGTCGAGGCCTTGCGCGAGGCGATGAGCCCAAGGCGCATCGATCGCGGCGCCGTCGGGTCGACCGCGGTGCGGATCATGGTGCCTCCGTGCGGCACGAGGCAGCCGTTCCGCAGCCGAGCCACGAGCGATGCCTGGTGGGAGAGCACTCGGTGGAACCGTCCGCTGACGAGCGGAGCGAGCTTGTACATCCTGGCC
>JBJTJU010000005.1:0-12917 GCA_046096165.1 Phycisphaerales bacterium
CGGTTGGCCCAGTCGGCGCCGCCAACGAGTTCGGCACACTCTTCATCGCCCTCGGCGGCCTGATGAATCTGGTGCTGGCGATGGACTGCGCGCGGCGCGAGCCGGCGGAGCGGCCCGACCGCTGAGCGCACTCACGGAGCGAGCGGCACGTGGCGGTAGAGGCCGCCCCAGTCGTTCGCGATCCGCTCCAGGCCGGGAACGTCGCCGGACGACGCGAAGGCGATTGTATGGATGCGCGTCCTGCGCTCCGGGTTGAAGCGCTCGATCGTGGAGATCACGTCCTCCATGTCGGAGGTGTCGAACTCGCCGTCGGAGAGCAGGAAGATCGCCTCCGGCTTCATTTCCAGCGCGGCGCGCAGCGAGTCCCACGCGTGGCTCCACGTGCCGGCCATCGGGTTCTTGCCGCCCACCCACGTGATCGCGCCGCTCCTCGATGCAGGCGTCGCCTCGACGAGCGCGCCGGGCGGCAGGATGGTGGCGTTCGGCGCGCGCCGGTTGCCGTTGGGCGTGGTCAGGTACTTGCTGTCCGGCGTGTCGGGCGAGGCCAGGCCGAAGATGACGATGCTGAAGCGCGCGTCCTTCGGAAGCGACGAGAGGCTCGCGCCCAGTTCGCGCCGCAGGCGTTCGGCGCGGCCGTCGGCCTCGCCCATGCTGCCGGACATGTCCAGCACGTAGACGATGTCCTTCGCCGACGTGTTGATCCCCATGAAGCGCGCACGGCCCGACGCACCGCCCTTGCCGGCGGCACCTTCGCCGTCGTAGCCATCGAGCTCGCCGGGCGAGGCGGCGACCGGCGTGTCGACGATCTCATCGTCGGGCGTCGGCGGCGTGAAGCCGAACTTCGGGCGTGTGGTCTCGGTGCCCGCGACGAGCGACTCGCCCGTTGCCGCGTTCGGGTCGGGCACCGCGCCGGGCGCGGTGCCGCGCGGTGCCGCGTTCTTGGGCGTGGAGGCGCGCGCGCCCTTGCCGGTGCCCTGCGAGCCGCCGCCCGGCCCCGTTCCATCGAGCGCACTGCCATCGCCGACGCCTGCCCCGAAGCCGTCGCCGTCACCCGTGCCGGAGTTGCGGGAGCCGAGCCCGAGCCGCGCATCATCCACCGTGCCGGTCGCCCCGATCGCCAGCACCGCAAGCACCAGCGTCACCACGCCGAGCACGAGGCAGGCGGCGATCGCCGCGAACGCGGCGTTGCGCTCGCGCTCGTCGCACGAGGCGCCGGGATGGTCGGGGAGGGCGAGCCAGCGGGGGAGGGTCATGGTTGGCGCGGGTCCTTCACGAAGCGGTAGTCCCCGCGGTGCTTGGCGGCGATCCGCTTCAGGATCTCCTCGGCCGCCCGCTCGTGGAACGCGATGGTGTTGATCGACACCTTCGCGCTCGGGTTGCCCGCCGCCAGGAGCGACTCGATCGCGGGCGGGTTGTCGAACATGCCGTCGGTCATCAGGAAGATGGCGTCCGGCTTCAGCTGCAGCGCGACCTTCAGCGCGTCGGCGGGGTCGGTGCCGCCGTCCGGGGTGATCGTCTCGGCCCAGTCGACGGCGTCGCGCTTGTTCTTCGCGGTGGCGCGCATCATGCGGCCCGGCGGCATCAGCACGTAGCTGCCGCCGCCCGAATAGGCGTTGTGCGAGCTGAAGAAGACCACGCTGAAGGTGACGCCCTCGGGAAGCCGCTCGATGCTGCGCTTCAGTTCGAGCAGCGTGTGCAGGAAGCGGTCGCCCATCATGCTTCCCGAGCGGTCGATCACGTAGACGATGTGGCGGCCCTCGGTCCGCACGCCCATGAACTCGGCGCCCGTCCCGCTGCCGCCGGCGCCGCCGGACGAACCGGAACTCGGCGCGCCCGTGGGAAGACCGGGCGGCGGCTGCACGACCGGCTTCGGCGGCTCGACGACCGGCTGCGGCGGAGGCGGCGGTGCATCGGGCGGCGTGAAGCCGAACTTCGGCGGCTCGACCTCGGGCGTCGCGACCGCCGGCGCCGGCACCGCCTCGGGCGTGCCGACGTTCTCGGGTTCCCCGGGCGGCGGCGCGGGCTGCTCCGGTCCCTCGGCCATGCGTCCGTCGCCGGACGCGCCGGACCCCGTGCCGCTTCCGCCATCTCCGGAACCGGTGCCGTCGCCGGCGCCGATCCCGGATCCGGTGCCCGTGCCGATCCCGGACCCCTCCGTGCTTCCGCCCGCCTGCGCGCCGGCGATGGTGCCGAGGCCGCCGCCTCCGCCCGCCAGGCCCATCCACAGCGCCAGCAGCATGATGAGGAGCGCCAGCAGGAACGCGATGACGATCGCCATGATCGCCCACGCGCGTTCGCGCGGCTCGCAGACGTTCTCGTCCGCATGAACCTCCGCATCGGCGGGAATCGGCGGGAACGGATCCACGACCCCGAGCGTACGGCAGCCATGGCGCGCGGCGAAGCCGTCCGCGGCGGCTCGGCGGGTAGCCTTCCCCGGCGCGCGGCGCGGCCACCGCGGAACGCAGCGAAGGAACCCCCCGGCGTGTCCAGGAAGCTCAAGTCCAGCGCCCTCTGCCCCCACTGCTGGCACCGCTTCCGGCCGGACGAGACGCTCTGGATCGCCTCGCACCCGGACCTCCTCGGCGACCGGCTGCTGACCCCTGAGGACCCCGTCCGCTTCCTGCCGTCGCGGTTCACCCCCGAACGCGAGGCGATCGACCCGGGCGGCGCACGTACGCGCCGGTTGGCGTGCCCCAACTGCCACCTGGAGATCCCGCGCCTGGTGCTCGAGCGGCCGATGACGATCATGTCGATCGCCGGCAGCCCCTCGAGCGGCAAGAGCTACTTCCTGGCGAGCGCCATGTGGAAGCTGCGCGAGGACCTTGCGCGCACCTTCTCGGTGGCATTCACCGACACCGACCCCGCGATGAACCGTGCGCTCACCGACAACGAGGCGCGGCTCTTCCTGTCGGAGGACCGCACGGCGTCGGTGCACATCGACAAGACCGAGCTCGAGGGATCGCAGTACAACTCGGTGCAGTTCGACCCCGGGACGGCGACGCTGCTCGCGCGCCCGTTCATCTTCACGGTGCGCCCCTCGCGCGACCACGTGAACGGCCACGCGCCCGAACGGCTGACGCAGCTCTTCACGCTCTACGACACCGCGGTCGAGCAATTCGTCCCCGGCGCCGACACCGCGCGCGCCCCGGGCACGCAGCACCTCGCGCGCGCACAGGTCCTGATGTTCGTGTTCGACCCGACGCAGGACGTCCGCTTCCGCCAGCGCCTCTCGGGCGTCAGCGCGGACCCGCAGCTTGCCGCGGGCGCGAAGGTCACGCGCCAGGACCAGCTGATCGTCGAGATGGCCAAGCGCGTGCGCATGCACGCCGGGCTCTCGGCCGGCGAGCGCATCGCCAAGCCGCTCTTCGTCGTCCTCTCCAAGAGCGACATCTGGGGCGGGCTGCTGCGCGAGGAGTCGGGCGAGCCGGTCGACATCGTGACCCCGCCCTTCGACCGCGAGCCCGCCGCACTGGGCAAGATGAGCCACCGCCGCGTCGCTGCGGTGAGCGACCGCGTGCGCGCGCTCCTCAAGGACCTCGCGCCCGAGGTGGTGGCGGCCGCCGAGGACGCCTTCGAGCGCGTGATCTTCGTGCCGGTGAGCGCCATCGGCACGTCGCCGGCGCTCGATCCGGCGTCGGGGCTCCTGAAGGTGCCGGTGTCGCGCATCGCCCCGCGCTGGGTGACCGTTCCCTTCCTCTACACGCTCGCGCGGTGGTCGAGCCACCTCGTGGCCAACGACCGCGGCGAGCAGGGCGAGTCGTCGATGCCGAGCGCCGACCTGGACGCCGGCTGACCACGCATGGCGCTCGAACTCGTCTACACCTCCGCGGAACGGGGCCTGCGCGCCGGGACGAGCGGGTTCTGCACCGTGGCGATGACGCGCGGCCTGCCGCCGGCGCTGGTCCCGCGGCTCGAGGCGCTCGGTGGCTACCGCCCCGGGCCCTCCGGCAACGGCCCGAAGGCGCACTGCTTCTGGCGCGTCGAGACCGCCGGATCCGTGGCGCACGTGCTGGCCGTGGTGGGCCCCGCGCCGCCGGACCACACGCAGCGCACCAACAAGGTCGCCGCGTATCTGGTGCTCGGGCAGGACGAGCTGGTGTCCGCCGGTCCCGCATGGCTATTGCAGCAGCGCGGCGTGCTGCGCGACGGCTGGTCCGGTGCGCCGGCATGGATCGAGGCTCCGGTGCGCGTGCCGGCATCGGGGCCGTCCGGCCCGCATCGCTGCACGGCGTGGGAAGCCGCGGCCGGCGATGCCGGCTGGGCCGGCGTTGTCGCGAGCGCGTTCCTGCGCGACCAGTCGAAGCCGATCCACGTGGTCTGGCGCGATGGGATGGACCCGCTGGCGTTGGTCGGCGAGGTGCTTTCCCTGATGCCCGACTGGGCGCGCTGGCGCGCCACGTTCTCGACCTACTTCCTGCAGCCGGTCGCGGGCACGCCGTGCGCGCTCCGCTTCTGCCTGGCCGGCACGCCTGCCGCCGAGGCGGCCCACCAGTCGAAGGGGCTCGTCGTCGACCTCACTCGGCCGCTCGGCGCGGCGGCCGACAGCCGGTTCGCGCGCATGGCGCGCACGGGGATCGACGAGGAAGCAGTGGCGCGCGATGCCGAACGCGCGCGGCGCGCGGCCCAGCGGCAGGCATCGTCGCGCGCGGGGGCCGGCGGGGCGGCCGCCGGCGGATCGGCGGAGGAGATCGGGCTCGAGCCGGCGGAAGAGCTGCCGCAGGCGCAGGCGGTGCGCGCGGTGCGGACGCGGGTGGATGACGAGGTGATCGAGCAGGAGGTGGACGACCGGCCGCGCGTCGATGCGATGCGGGTGCGGATCACGGTCACGGCGGTGACCGGCGTGCTGCTGATCCTCGTGCTGGGCGCGGTGATCTATGGGGTGACCGCGTACCGCAGCATGATCGGGTCCTCGATTTCGGAAGTGACGGATGGCCCGAAGCTGCCGCCGATCGAGATGCCGGCGGAGTCCCAGCCACTGGCGACCGAGCCACCCGTCACGCCCGAGGTCGCCCAGCCCGAGCAGCCGGCGCCCGAGCCAGCGCCCGAGCCCGAGCCGACGGCGCAACCGGATCCAACGCCGGAACCCGCACCGATGCCTGCGACGGAGCCCACCCCGGAGCCATCTGCGCCGGGCGTGTCGCCGGCGGATCCCGCGGAAGCTCCCGCCCCTCGACGATCGCTGCCAACCGGGATGATCGGGGCGCGGTGGGTGATGCAGCGCGACGCGACGCCCGGCGGGACCAAGGCGCCGCTGCGCTGGTCGGTCGACGTCGATTCGCGGCTGAACACCACGCGTGTGGCGTTCCAACTGCCGGAGGAACTGTCCGCGCGAGGCGTCGAGGCCGACGGACCGGTGCTCACCATCGCGGGATCCGGGTTCCGTGTCCGTGCCTCGTTGGACGGGCGGAGGGTGGTGGCCGCCAGCGAATCATGGGGAACGATGCCCGTACCGCTTGCGGAAGCCCTCGGGCAGGAGGCCGGCACGGACACGATCCCGGCGTGGTCGGCGCTCATGGCCGTCGTCACGATCGAGTTGACGGATGCATCCGGCACCGTGGTCGGCCAGGCGCAGTGCCGTGCCAGCCAGACGCGGGGTGCGCTCGCCGCGGGGGCACCGGCGGCCGTGGTGCCGGCGGCGCCGGCGTTGCTGCTGGTGGCCCAGGTCATCGCCGATCCGGGCGCGCCAACGCAGCGGCGAGTCATCACCCAGGGATTCGTCGAGCCCGGCGGCTCGTGCACGCTCAGCCCGACCGAGCTCCTGCAGGTGCATGTCGACCGCAGCGCCAAGCCGGACGCCCTGTCGGTGCGCGCATCGATCCTCGATGCCGCCGAAGTGGGCACGCGGGCCGCGCGCATCACCGAGGAGAACGGGTCGATCGACGCGTTGCTGAGGCAGGTGACACCGCTTCGCCAGCCGGTGACCGGCGCCGCCCTCGATTCAGGGCAGGTGACGGCGCTCGATGCCGCGTGGGCGGCCCTGAGTGACGAAGAACGCGCGCGCATCGCCCCGGATGCACCGGATCGCGCGCCGCGCACGGCGTCCACCGTGAAGGCGGTGCTCGACGTGCTCGATCCACGGCTTCGGGCGCGCAAGGACGTGCTGCTGCGGGAGCTTGCCGAGCTTCGCCCCCGGGAGTGGAAGCTGCCCGACATGTTCCTGCGCGTGTCGACGCCCGATGGTGCGATCGTCCTCGAGCGTCCCCTGTCTCTGGGGCCGAAGCGATGATCTCCATGGCCCCATGGCTCCTGGCGACGTCCCTCGCCGTGCAGGCTGCACCGGCCCCCGCGCCAACTCCCGCGCCCCCTGCCGCCGAGGCCGCTTCCGCTCCCTGCGACCGCGCGCTTGACCCCTCGGTGTTCGCGCGCGAGATCGACGGCATGCGTGACGTCCGCCCGGTGCGTCGCGACCTCGCGCGGCTGCGGTCTCCGATCGCGTCGGTGGAGATGGACCTGGGATCGGGCGCGGAGTCCCTCGAGGTTCGCCGTGGCGACCGCGCGGTCGAGCTGTTCGGACGGGACTCGAAGGGCGGATCCGCGGTGATCGGCGCGCTGGAGTGGGAGAGCGCCGTGCTGTCCTGGCGCTGGCACCGCGTCAGCGCGGGGCTGTTTGCGGACGCCCTCCGCGACGCCGACTCGGTGCTGCGCACGGCGTGGATCACGGTGCGCCTCTCGGATGGTTCGGAATGCGCGTTCCGCAGCCCGCCGGCCGAGCTCTCGGTCACGACGAAGCTGGCCGTGACGCAGCGGGTGCGCATCCCCGCGTCGCCGGGAACGCGGCTCGAGCCCGCGCTCGTCGAGGGCAACGAGTGGCAGCTGGGCGAGCCCTCGCAGGTCGGCGCGCGCTGGCTGGCGTCGCCCGAGGCCGGCCTCTGGGTCACCTACGATGCCAGGACCGCGTACCTCAAGGTCGAGTGGCCCGACCCGGTCGCGCAGCAGGTGCAGGCGATGCGCGCGAAGATCGCGGAACTGCGCAAGGAGGCCGCGAGGCGCTCGGACACCGACCGGCGCTTCATCGAGGCCGAGATCGAGGCGCTCGAGCGCCAGATCAAGTCGACCGAGGCCTCGGCGCGCCCCGGTCCGTTCGAGAAGCCCGCGGTGCTCGAGCTGCGCGACCCGAAGGGCCGCGCCTACGCACGGGTGACGATCCAGTCGAGGTGACCAGACGATGGCAGCGAAGCAGGAACTCTTCGAGTCGGTGCGTGCCGTGGTGTCCGGGCGCCTGCGCGACGAGTCGCAGGTGCGCGAGCTGGCCATGCGCGTCGCCGAGGAGTCGACCGCGCTGCGCCGGCGCGTGGAGCGCGCCGTGGAGTACGCGCGAAAGGGCCTCCGGCTCGAGGCCTGCGCGGAAGCCGAGGCCGACCCGAACGTCTCCGAGATGGCCGCGGCCTTCGAGACCGACGAGATGCGCCAGTGGCGGTCGCTCTGCGCGAAGAACCGGCTGCCGGTGCCCGAGCAGGTGTCGCCGGAGTCGATCGGCGAGATCGAGGAGGCGATCGCCTTCACCGCGCCGCTGCGCAGCCGCCTCGCGTTGATGCGCCGCCTGGTGCTGTCCGATGCGCCCGCGTGGCACCGGCTGGAGACGCTGCGCGAGCTGGTCTCCCGTGACCCCGACAACCCCGCGTGGCAGGAAGACCGCAGCGCGCTTGAGCCGGTGGCCGCCGACGAGCTCGGTGACCAGTTCGAGGAGGACCTCCGCAAGGGGCGCCTCGAGGACGCCGAGCAGTGCGTGCAGCGGCTCGAGGACGGGCAGTGGCACTGGTCCGGTGCCGCGAAGGTGGCGGCCGGGCTGCGCCGCCGGCTTGATTCGGCGCTGGTCGAACGCGCCGTCGAGGAAGCCGCGCAGTGCCTGCAGCGCCTGGAAGCCGAGCGCGCCGCCGAGAACGAGCTGGGTGCGCGCACCGAGCTCGACGGGATCCGCGCGCTCGAGCATCGCCTCGCTGCGCACGGCGGCGAGATGCCCACCGAACTCGCCGAGCGCGTGGAGGCGGTGTCGAACTGGCTCTCTGACCGGGCGAGCGATGCCTCGGCGCGCCGCGAGAACCGCGAACGCGTCGCCGACCTCGACCGCGCCGCCAACGACGATGCCGCCACGCTCGAGCAGCTGCGCGGGGCGCTGCGCGCGGCGGAGCAGACCGTCGAGGGGGTGCCGGACGATGTCCGCGCCGTGGTCGAGCGACGCGTCGACGCGATGGAGCGGTCGCGGCGCGTGCGCCGGGTGGCGCTCGTGGCGGCGATCGTCGCGGTGGTGGCCGCGGGCGCAGTGGTCGCGGCGATGGCGGTGTCCGCCAACCTGCGAAGCCAGGAAGTGGAGTCGCTTGGCGCGGGCGTGGGGGCGAACGTCGTGGCCGGCCGCCTGCAGGAGGCCGATCGCCTGCTGGCCGAGGCGGACCTGCGACCGGAGATCGCCGCCGACGAGCGCGTGGCCGCCGAGCGTGCGCGCCTGGCCGATGTCCGCGCGAAGATCGCCGAGAAGGCGCAGCGCTTCTCGAGCCTGCTGGCCGAGGCCGGTGACCCGGAATCGCCCGCGGCGCGCCCGGACCGTGTCGAGGAAGCCAAGCAGTTCGTCGCGACCGAGGCCGAGCAGGCGTCGGTGGCCGACTGGATCCGCCGGCATGGGCGTGCGGTCGAGGCGCGACGCGCGGAACGCGTGCGTGCCGGGCTCGACCAGGTGCGGGAGATCCGCGAGCAGGTCGCGGCCGCCGAGCCGAGCGCCGATCCATCGTGGGACGGACGCCTGTCGCAGTGGGAGAGCGCGCTGGCCGACGTGCAGCGTGCGAACGTCGACCTGCCCGAGGTGGTCGATGGAATCGGCAATGCCCGTACGCTCATTGCCTCGCAGCGGCAGAAGGTGCAGGCCGCGCGCGTCGAGCAGGAGCGGTCCGGCAAGCTCGCGACCCTCGGTGCCGCGGCCACGAGCCCGGCATCGCTCATCGCCGTGATCGAGGCGTACTCCGCGGCGCATCCCGGCACGCCGGAGGCGCGGGAACTCGAACGCGCCAAGGCCGGCCGCGCCGCATGGGAAGCGCTCGTGGCATGGGGCTCGATCAAGCCCGCCCCATCCGCCGCGCTTGCCTCGCGCCCCCAGTCCGAGCGCGATGCGGCGGCCGCGGCACTGAAGTCGTACCTCGACGCCCATCCGCAGACGCCGTTCCGCGCGGAGGGCGTGGCCGCGCAGGCGCTCCTGCTGCCGGCACCCCAGTGGCGCACGTGGATGGAGGAGAAGCTGGCCTCGCTCGAGCCGCTCGGCTACTGGATGATCGAGCTGAAGGACGGCACGCGCCGCTACTGCCGAAAGAACCCGAAGCTCGATCCGTGGCAGCAGCGGCCCGGCGCGGCCACCAAGAGCGTGATGGTGCTGCAGGGCAAGTCCGGCAAGGAGTCGTTCGAGGAGTTCCAGCAGTCGCTCGTGAAGTTCGAGGGCGAGTCGCCGCAGATGACCCTCGCCAAGCAGCTGCGCGAGGCGCTGTCCGACGAGGAACGGTCGGTCAACGACCTCGATGCCGCCTTCGACGTGCTGGCGGCGATCCGGGCGGCGGACGGGCTCGATGGCGCGTTGGCGGCGTCGCTGGCACGCGGGCTGGTCGAGTCGCTGGTGCCGCAGGCGCCCGCGCCGCTGCGCACGCCGCTCGAGGCGGCCGCGAAGCGCCTGGCCCGCGACAAGCCCGACGACATCGATTGGATCAACCCGCGCGACACCGAGGCGCGCGAGCGCAGCAAGGCCGCGCTCGCCGCCATGCGCGAGGTGGTGCAGCCCGACCGCTGGCGCAAGGCGTACGAGTCGGCGCTCGCCGCCGCCTGCGCGCCGTTCACACGGCGTTACGTGCCCGCTGGCGCACTGGCGAAGCCCGGCGGTGAGCCGCGGTTCCTGCCCGTCGCCGACAACCCACCGCCCGCGGGCACCGAGCTCGTCGCCGTCGAGCCGGGCGTGGGCGAGGCGCCTGCGCGGATCCTGCCGATCGGCACCGTGCGCGCCGGCGGCGCGGACTTCCTGCCCGCGGCCGCGTCGTTCCCCGCAGGAACCATGCTCTTCGTCGTGCGCGGAGGTGCGCCGTGAGCCAGGGACCGTGGTTCGTGCGGTTCGCCGGTCGCCGGAGCGGGCCGTTCGATGCCGAGCGGTTGCGCACGCTCGCACGCCGCGGCGCGCTCACGCGCATGCACGCGTTGAGCGTCGACGGCCGCGCATGGACGCCGGCGACCTCCGTGCGCGCCGTGTTCAACGAGGACGGGTCCGTCGTCGCTTCCGGCACGGCCTCCCTCGAGGTGGAGGTCGATGCGGCCCCGGACGACTTCGCGGGCATCCCCGATTCCGGCGTGATCGAGCTGCCGCCCTCCGTCCCGATGCGCGCCCGCCTCGGCAGTGCGCGCGTGCGCCCCGTCGTGCTCTGCGCCATGCTGCTTGCGACGGTGATGCTGGCGCTGCCCACCTCGCGTGACGAGGCCGGTGCCGTCGCGTGGTGGTGGCACCAGGGGCCGATCTCGGTCTCGGTGCGCGGGCTGGCGGCGCTCGCGGTGCTGGCCGGCTGGGTGGTGGCGTTCCTGCGCCCCGAACCCGCACGCGCCGCCTCGGTCGCCGGCGTGGCGGCGGTGCTGTCGGCGGCCAGCGCGGCGTCGCTTGCGCCGTGGGCACCGTGGGCGTCGCTGATCGCGCCGATCGTTCCGATCGCGGCGATCCTGGTGGCCTTCGATGCCGCCGGCGCGGCGTCGGTTCGACTGATGGGGAAGTTCGCCGCATCGGCGGCCGGGCTCTTCGGCCTCGCTGCCGTCGTCCTCGGCGCGATGCAGCCCTCCATCTGGAGCATCGTGTCCATCGCGCTCGGTGCCGTCGGGATGGGTGCCCTGGTCTTCGCCGGCGTGCAGGCGGCGCGGACTGCGGCGCCGTCCACCGACCGAGTCTTCTGGGGCGGCGTGATCGCGGCCACCGGATCGATGGGCGCGCTATTCGCCGCCGCGTTCGGCGGGCTGGCCGGCGATGCGCCGATGCAGGGCGCGGAGGCGGCAGCTGCGGCGTGCCTGGTGCTCGCGTTCGCGACGCTGTCATGGGCGGCGGTGCACGAGACCGTCGAGACGGTGCATACGCTGCCTCGGACCGATTCCGCCGGCGCCGATGCGCCGCCCGCACCCGCACCCGCACCGATGGCGTGGCAGGGCCCGGACATTCCGCCGCCCGAGGCGTGATAGGCTCGAACCTCCGCGAGAGGATCGCCCATGCCGCAACGCACCGAATCCGCCGAGAACGCCCCGCCGGCCGCACCGCGCGCCGCGGGCAACCGCCTCGACGCGCGCCACGGGGACATCGAATGCCTCGTGGGACTGCCGTCCGGCCGGTACACGGTGGCCAGCGCGCCGCTCTGGCTGGGCGTGGCTGCGGCGCTCTCGGCGCTGGTGGCGGTGATCCTGGTGCTGGCGTTCCCGTCGAGCGCGTTCCTCACCATGATGAACCGCTGCTGGACCAACTGGGCGGTCCTGCTCTTCACCTTCTGGTGCCTGGGCATCCTCTACGCCAAGTGGGTGAAGACGTCCGTGCAGATGCGCGCGTTGCGCGCGGTGGAGATCGTGCCGCGCCGCGGTGACTTCGTGCTCAGCCCGGGAACATCGGGCGACGTGCTGCGGCGCATCCGCGCGGTGGCGGACCGGCCGAAGGAGTTCATGCTCTTCCGCCGCATCGACCTGGCGCTCTCGAACCTCGGCAACATCGGCGAGGTGCGCGACGTCGGCGCCGTGTTCGAGAGCCAGTCCGACTCCGATGCTTCCGCGGTCGACTCGAGCTACACGGTGATCCGGGCGCTGATCTGGACCATCCCGATCCTCGGGTTCATCGGCACCGTCGTGGGCCTCTCGCAGGCGATCGGCTCGTTCACCGATGTCCTCAACCAGGCTGGAAGCGACGCTGCCGGCATCAAGAGCAAGCTGGGTCCGGTGGTCGGCGGCCTGGCCACGGCGTTCGAGACCACGCTCGTGGCGCTGCTCGCCGCGGTGACCATCCAGCTCCTCTCGACGTGGGTGTACAAGCGCGAGGAGGCGCTGCTCGACGGCATCTCCGACTTCACCACCGAGCACGTGCTGTCGCGGCTGAAGCTCACCGACTGGCAGTAGTCCATGGGACGCCGCCGCAAGCGAGAGGACGCGCCGCTCAGCCTCTTCTCGTTCCAGGACATCATGGCGTGCCTGACCGGGATCCTGATCCTGGTGTCGCTGCTGCTGGCGATCGACGGGCTGTCCGACACGATGCAGGCCACGCCGGGGAAGGGCACGCCCGCCGAGCCGCAGGACGCGGCGCGCACCGCCGAGGAGCTGCGCCAGGAGATCGCGGTCCTCACCCGCACGCTCGAGGAACGCAAGGGCGGCGTCGACGTCGCGCAGGGCGAGGTCGAGCTGCTCGAGGACCGCGAGCGGCGCATGGCACTCGAGGCCGACCGCACGCGCGCCGTGATCGAGGAACGCGACGCCGAGCTCGCGCGCCTGGTGCGCGAGCTGGAGTCGGCCTCGCAGAGCTCGTCCGCGCTGCGCGAGCAGCTCGCGGCGGCGAAGGCCAAGGCCGACGAGCAGTCGCTGCGCGAGCGCGTGCGCTTCCGCCCGGGCGCGCAGTACTCCAAGTCGCCGGTGTTCGTCGAGACCACGCCGAAGGGGCTGGTGGTCGGCGAGCTCGATGCGTCGCTCGTCCCGCGCCTGGTCGCGCGGCTCGACGACCCCGGGGCGGAGAACCGGCTCGTCGGCGCGCTCGGCGGACGCCGGCCGGACACGTCGTACCTGGTGTTCGTGGTGCGCCAGGACGCGATCCCTCGCTTCGAGGCGCTGCGCGACGCGATGATCCGCAAGGGATTCGAGGTCGGGTGGCAGCTCTGGGACGGGGGCGAGGGTGGCTTCCTCGATGGCGCCGCGGCCGCGGCGGCGGGCGCCGCGCCCACCGCGCCCGCCGC
>JBJTJU010000006.1:0-2150 GCA_046096165.1 Phycisphaerales bacterium
TCCGCCAACCGCCTCGGCTTCCACGACATGCACGGCAACGTGTGGGAGTGGGTGAGCGACTGGTACGGCAGCACCTACTACTCGTCGAGCCCCGCAACCGACCCCGCGGGTCCTGCGACGGGGTCGCTGCGGATCATCCGCGGTGGCGCGTTCGACAGTTTCACGGCCGGTCTGCGGTCTTCCTTCCGTGGCGCACGAGTGGCAAGCCTGACCGAGTTCACGATCGGCATCAGGATCGCGCGGAATCCCTGACCAAAGGCCACGGGGCCCACCGCAACCTCAGGGATCGCGCGCCACCCGGACCCCGACCGAGCCATCGACCAGGGTTCCGAGCCGGGCAAAGCGGAACGAGGACCGAAGGCCGTTCGAGAAGCTGTCGAATGCGCCACCGCGCAGCAGGCGCAGCGATCCCGACGGCGGACCCGGGGGATTCGATGGCGGACTCGACAAGTAGTACGTGCTGCCGTACCAGTCGCTCACCCACTCCCACACGTTCCCGTGCATGTCGTGCAGGCCAAGACGATTGGCGGACCTCGTGCCGACGGGCCGTGTCTCGTTGCCCGAGTTCGCCGCATACCAGCCCATGGCCGCGACCGATGAGTCGTCGTCGGAGCCGCTGCCGAAGGCAGTGGTGGTCCCTGCCCGGCACGCGAACTCCCACTCCGCCTCGGTGGGGAGCCGCATCCCTGCGGCCGATACCTGCTGCTGCGCCGTCAGCCAGCTCACGCCCTCAACCGGACGGACCGGCGAATCCTGCTCCGAGGCAAACTGGGAGGGGTTCGAACCGGTCCATGCCTGCCACTCCGCCTGCGTCACCTCGAAGCGGCCGAGGTAGAAGGGACTCGTGAGCGCCACCGGATGCACCGGGTTCTCGTGCGCGTTGCAGTCGGACGCAAGCGAACGGCTGCAGCCCATGGGAAAGGACCCGGGGGGCACGAGGAGCATCTCGACCTGCGTGGCGGCGTGCCGTACGCGCCAGGCCAGCCCGGAGGCGACGATCGCCGAGCGAAGCGCACCGTCGGTGACGATCTGCGGATCCGGGAACGCCTCGATGAGTTCCGCCCAGGGGGGCACGACGATGTTGACGTACGAGTAGGCGGCCGGCGCCACTGCCGTCCCCGCGCGAGTCACCACGCGGCCGTCGACCGTCGTGCCGGCGGTTCCCGGCGGAGCCGTCGCCCGCAGGGACGTGCTCGATTGGCGCGTGAACGACAGTGCAGGCGACTCGCCGAACCACACGGCGGTGGGGGCCGACAGGAATTCGCCCGTGATCGTCACGGCCGTCCCTCCATTGGGCGGGCCGACGGGAGGCGGGAGGTCGAGGATGGAGGCCGGCCGGTAGGTGAATGCCGCGGCTGCCTCGGCCACTCCGGCGGACGTCGCGACGCGGATGTCCACCGCCGTACCCGCGGTGCCCCGGGGGGAAATCGCCGTCAGCATCGTGTCCGACGCCGAAGTGAAGGACTCGGCGGGCGTCGCCCCGAACCAGACCCCGGTGGCTCCGGACAGGAACTCGCCGGTGATCGTCACCGAAGTTCCCCCATTGACGGGGCCCGCAGCCGGCGCGACCCCGAGGATGGAGGCCGCCCGATACATGAATGCCGAGGTTGCAACGGCCGCCCCGGCGGACGTGACCACGCGGACATCGAGGGCTGGACCTGCCGCGCTGGGCGGCGTCACTGCAGTCAGCACGGCCGGGGAGGAAGACGTGAAGGATTGCGCGGGCAGCGTTCCGAACCAGACGGAGGTCACGCCGGACATGAACTCGCCCACGATCGTCACGGACGTCCCGCCGTTGGTCGGACCGGCACTCGGCGAGATTCCGAAGATCGAGGCCGGCCGATACGTGAACGCCCCGGCCAGCGTGCCTGTTCCGTTGGCGGTGACCGACACGGCCGCGGGGCCGGAAGCCCCCGACGGGGTCACCGCGGTGATGGTGGTCGCGGACACGGGCACGACATTGAGGGCCGGAGTGCCGCCGATCCTGACCCCGGTCGCGCCCGTGAAGAAACGTCCGGAGATCGTGATGGGCGTCCCGCCGAGCACGGATCCACCGCTCGGCGACACGGCGGTGATCACCGGCCTGCACCCGCCCCACGCGGCAAGGAGCTGCCCAAGGTCCACGCCGTCGACCTGGGAATCGCCGTTGA
>JBJTJU010000007.1:0-3559 GCA_046096165.1 Phycisphaerales bacterium
ACGACGTCGGCCGGCCGCGACGCCTCGAAGGGGGCGAACGCCGGGTCCCGCGCCCACGCCCACAGGCGGTCGTTCAGCCACACCTGCGCCGCAGCATCGTCGCGCCAGAGGACGAGGTCGAGGTCACCGTCGCGGTCGAGGTCCGCGGCCGTCGCGCGCGCGCCGGCCATGGCACCCGCGAGCGATCGCCGCTCCCACGCCACGGGCTCCGTCGCCGAAGGCCGGCCGAGGTTCCAGAGGAAGCCGGTGTCGACGTCCCCGGTGAAGACGAAGTCGAGGTCGCCGTCATGGTCGAGGTCGGCCATCAGCGCGAGGGAATCCTCGGGCTCGAGGCCGCCGGTGAAGCGGTGCTCGGTCCATCGGCCACCGGCCTCCTGGCGCACCCACGAGGCGTGCAGCCCGGTGGCGATGGTCAGGTGCCGCGCGGGCGCCGCGCTGAAGGCCGCGTCCACCCGGCCGTCGTCGTCGAGGTCGCCCCAGAAGGCGCGGCCGCGGCGCATCTGGTCCACGGTCCCGGGGTCCATCGTCCAGCGTCCGCCCGGCGCGGACCAGACCACGCGACGTTCCACCACGCCCTCGGCGCGCCAGAGGAGCGTGGCCACGAAGTCGAGCGTGCCGTCGCCGTTCAGGTCCGCGGCCGGCTGCAGGTCGTCCACCTCGAAGGGCGCGGCGGCGACGCCATCGATGGGCATCGGGCCCGCCGCGGCGAACGGCGCACCGGACGGCCGCGGCGCCGGGGCGGGCGCCGCGGGCGCCATCACCACCGCCTCGCCGAGCGCGCCCATGCGCGTGTACTTGAACTCCGCGAGGCGGCTGCGCGGGTTGCCGGACTGGCGGCGGAACTCCTCGAGCGCCTCGGCGGCCTCCGGCTCGCGGCCCCCTCGCCCCAGCACGCGGCTCATCCCGAGCCACGCGCTGCGCAGGTACGGATCGAGTTCCGCCGCACGCCGGTAGAGGTCGCGCGCCGCATCGAGCTCGCCCTGCAGCTCGCAGCACTGGCCGGCATAGAAGGCGGCATGCGGGTCCTCCGGATGGCGAGCGGCCGCGCGCCGGAAGCGCGGCAGCGCCTTCGCCGGCTCGCCGAGGTAGAGCCACGCGAGTCCCTGGCAATACTCGGCGCGCGCGTCGTCGGGATGGTCGCGCAGGATCCCCTCGAGGAGCTCGATCGCGCGGGCCTGCGCACCCTCGTCGGAACGGTTGAGCGCCGCGATGGCGCGGTCGAGCCGCACCTCGTACGGCGCCCCGGCACGGTCGGCGATCGGTGCAAGGATCGCCTCCGCCTCCCCGAACTCGAACATCCCCAGCTGCGCAGCGGCCCGCTCGACCGCCTCGGATGCCGCGCGCGGATCCACGGGCGGTGGCGGCGGGGCGCACCCGGCCGCCAGCAGCAGCGCGGCGGCCGACAGCGCCTCGGCGATGCGCCGGATCAGTGCGGGATCTCCTTCACGGCGTTTCGGTTCCACGCCGGCACGCGCACCACGATCGGGCCCGCACCGTGGATCTCGCACTGGCAGCTGAGGCGGCTGGTGCGGCGGATGCCCGGGGCTTCCTCGACGCGGTCGTCCTCGGCCTCGGTGGCCTCGGTGAGCGAGTCCATGCCCTGCTCCACGTACACGTGGCAGGTGCTGCAGGCGCACACGCCGCCGCAGGCATGCTCGATGTTGATGCCGTGGTCCATCGCAAGCTCGAGGAGCGACTCGTGCTCGCCGCCCATGAGCTTCCACTCGGACTGCCCGGTGCCGGTGAGGCCCTCGGGGTCCTCCAGGATGAACGTCACCGGGACGACCGGCGGCCCGTGTTCATGGTCGGAACGCTTGAGGTGCATGGAGCGGGAATTGTAGGAAGCGACCCGCCCCGGGAACTCAGCCGAGTTCCTTGCTCAGCCACTCGAAGGACTGGCGGGCCTGGGCCTTCACGTCGCCGTGCGGGCCCTCGAACTCCGCCACCCAGAGCGGGTGCACGTCGGCCTCGAGGCACGCGTCGATCTGCTGCGCGAGCGGCAGGTCGCCCTCGCCGAGCGCCACCGGCAGCAGCTTCGGGCCGCCCGGGTAGCTCGGCCATGCGTCGGCGTCCGTCGAGTTGCGCTTGAAGTCCTTGACGTGGACGGTCACCGCGAACGGCGCGAGCGACCGGGTCGACTCGACCAGGTCCTGGGGCGCCCACAGCAGGTTGCCGAGGTCGAGCGTGACGCCGAAGTTCGGGTGCTGGACGGACTCCAGCAGCTGCTGCACGCGCCAGGCGGCGGCGAGGAACAGCCCGTGGTTCTCGATGCTGGTGCGCACGCCCGCGGCAGCGCCCGCGGTGGCGATCGCCCGGCACGCCTTGGTCAGCGGCCAGAGGGCGGCATCCCAGGCCTCGTCGGAACAGTCGTCGCCGGCGCCGCGCCAGGCGGCATCGTGTCGCACGCGGTCGACGCCGATCGACGCGGCGGCGCGGACCTGCGCGATCACTTCCTGCACCGCGGCCTCGTCGGTGCCGCCGGCCTCGTCCAGGAGGTCGGCCGC
Organism: Phycisphaerales bacterium; assembly: GCA_046096165.1. GTDB lineage: Bacteria > Planctomycetota > Phycisphaerae > Phycisphaerales > SM1A02 > UBA966. The sequence continues at coordinate 2,505 of JBJTJU010000007.1, forward strand.
GAGCGCGAAGCCCACGATCGCCACGTCCGCCTCATCCGCCGCGTCGGCCAGGCGGCCGGCCATGGCTTCGTCGAGCTGCGGCCCGAGCGAGCCGCCCGTGGCGATCTCGATCGCGTCCGCGCCGCACTCCTTGGCCAGCTTCGGGGTGTCCTCCAGGCGGCACTGGCCGGCCTTGACGAGGCGGTGGAAGCAATAACTTGAGATCGCGAGGTCGGTCACGCGGCGAAGGGTAACAGGGTTCCGGCCGCCCGGGGGCAGGTTCATGCGTCCGCGACGCGAATCTCGACGATTTCCTTCGCAGGTTCCCGAGTGCCCGCGCCGACCCAGCGGCGGTTGCGGATCGCCTCGTTGCCGAGCTGCCCGCAGGCCGCCATCGCGCTGCGCCCCTTGGTGCCGCGGCGCTTGCAGAACTGCCCGTTGGCGATGGCGCGGTCGACGAATTCCCGCACGCGTTCCTCCTCCGGCGCCGGCCACGGCGAGCCGCGGCGCGGGTTGTACGGAATCACGTTGAGCGAGCAGCGCAGCGGCCTCAGCAGCGCGCACACCTCGTCGCAGTGCTCGGGCGCGTCGTTGACGCCCGGGATCAGCACGTACTCCATGCAGATCGCCGCGTTGGGGCGCTTGGGGAACTCCAGGAGCGCCTGCATCAGGTGCGCGATCGGCTCGGCGCGGTTGATCGGCATGATCTCGGAGCGGATCCGGTCGTTCGGGGCGTTCAGGCTCACCGCGAGGTTCAGCCGGTGGAACCCGCGTTCGCGCAGCAGGTCGCCGTAGCGGCGGATGCCCTCGGTGCGGCCCACGGTGCTCACGGTGACGTGCACCGGCGCGATCGCGTAGGCGTTGCGGTCGGTCATCGTGCGGATGGCGCCGACCACGGCGTCGAGGTTGTCCATGGGCTCGCCCATCCCCATGAACACGATGTTCTTGATCTCGAATCCCGCCGCGCCGGTGGCCGGGTCCTCCACCGCGAACCGCGCCGCATGCAGCTGCGCCACGATCTCGGCCGCCGACAGGCTGCGCATGAGGCCCATCTGCGCGGTCTCGCAGAAGCGGCA
>JBJTJU010000008.1:0-8913 GCA_046096165.1 Phycisphaerales bacterium
CCCGCGGACACCAACCTCGAGCACGAGATGCGCCAGCTGACGGCCGCCCGCGCCATCAAGCAGGGCGGCTACGAGAAGACCTACGGCCAGGAGGGCGGCTTCCGCGGCCAGGTGCGCGATGCCGAGCGGCAGCGCCAGCTCGAGGCCGCCAACAGCATCTCCGGCGCCGGCGGCGGCACCGAGACCGCCATCGACAAGGCGAAGCAGGACTGGGAGCAGAACCCGAAGTCCCCCGAGGCCGTCAACCGCTACGCGCAGCTCCTGCGCAAGCGCGGCCAGGGCGACGACGAGCAGCAGGCGATCGCCGTGTACATGGCCGGCTTCCTCGAGCTGGCCGAGTACCGCTTCAAGCTGAACGCGGACGACCTGCGCATCGCGCAGCTGCGCCGCGCGTCGCGGACGGCCACCGAGCAGCTGGAGCAGGCGCCCGACAATCCCGCCCTCCAGGCCGCCGCCGACAAGGCGCGCATGGAGCTCCTGGAGCTCGAGGGCACCGTCTACCGCGAGCGCGTCGGCAAGTACCCCACCAACCGCGAGATGAAGGCCGACCTCGGCCGCGTGGAGTACGAGCTCGGCCGCTACGAGGACGCGATGGCCGCGTTCCAGGCCGCGAAGGACGACCCGAAGCTGCGCGTCAACAGCGCGTGGATGCTCGGCAAGTGCTTCGCGAAGGAAGGCTGGCACTCCGAGGCCGTCGGCGAGTTCAAGGAAGCCCTCGCCGCGCTCGACGCCACGCAGTCCGAGCGCGAGCTGGAGATCAAGTACGACCTGATGCTTTCCCTGATCGAGCTGGCCAAGCTCGAGAAGTCGGGCGCCCACGCGAAGGAAGCCGCGGAGCTCTGCAGCGCCATCGTGCGCAAGAACATCGCCTTCCGCGACGTGCGCGCGCGCCGCAAGGAAGTGGACGAACTGGTCCGAACGCTCGGATGACCGGCCACGCGCCGAGCGCCCCACGCCTCGTCGCCGTGGCGGCTGCCGCCCTGCTCTGCGCGATCGCGGGCACCCCGCTCGCGGGCTGCGCCACCGTCCTGATGCCGACGCCCGTCGGGTTCGACACCGGGGGCGCCGACCCGTTCGCCGCGACGCCCGAGGCGGCGCGGACGCCGCCGGTCACCGTCTTCTGCGCCTCGACCCGCGGCACGACGCCGGGGGCACCGCCCGCCCGGTACTTCAGCACGAAGCGCAACGGCAGCATCCTCCGCCTCTGCGAGCTGGAGGTCGGCATCGGGGATTCCGGCGAGACCTGGGACGCCCTGCTGGAGACGTCGCGCCAGCCCGGGCGCACGGACGGGCCGGCGATGACGCTTCGCTCGCTCACCGACTACGGCCCGCTCTGGGCGGGGCCCGCGAAGCTCGACCCCTCGCCCGGCCTCGACGAGAAGGTCATGGGCCGGTTCGCCGAGGCCATCGACGCGGCGCTCGCGAAGGGCACGTCGGGCAACGTCTACGTGTTCGTGCACGGCTTCAACACGACGGTGCCGGACAACGCCGCGCTCGCGGCGGGCCTCTTCCACTACCTCGGCCGGGACGGCGCGGTGATCTCCTTCGAGTGGCCCTCGCGGGGCAGCGTGTTCGACTACGACATCGACAAGGCCGCCGCCAGCGCGTCCACGCGCAGCTTCCGGCAGCTCGTCTCGCTGATCGGCTCCCGGACCCGGGCACGTGCCATCCACGTCATCGCCCACAGCGCCGGTGCCCCGATCGCGGTGCAGGCGATCCAGCAGCTGCGCCTGATGCACGCCCACGAGGGCGCGGACGACGCACGCCGCGCGCTGCGCCTCGGACGCCTGGTGCTGGTGGCCCCGGACATGGACCTCGGGGACTTCCGCGATGCCATCTCGGACGGCGCCACGGAACTTCCCGAGCGCGTCACCATCTACGTGAGCAGCCGCGACAGGGCCCTCGACATCTCCTCGTGGATCTCCGGCTTCGCGCGCCTCGGCCGCCCGCTCGACACGCTGACCCCGGCGCAGGTCGGGTTCCTGGAGGACAACGCCAACGTCGACCTGGTCGACGTCTCCCGCGCCGAGCAGCGCCTGGGCAGCTGGCTTGGCCACAGCTACTTCCGCGACGACCCGTGGGCGAGCACCGACGTGCTGCTGGCCCTCGGCCACGGCCTGCACCCGCTCGACCGCGGCCTGCAGCGCGATGCGTCGCACAACGTCTACGCCTTCGGCGACCAGTACCCGGATCGCGCCCGCGCCGCGGCACGCGCCGCCCTTGCCCCGAAGCCCGCTGCCGGCGGGGAACGCAAGTGACCATCCACGCCGCCGCCGTCATCCCTGCCCGCATGTCGAGCACGCGCTTCCCGGGCAAGCCGCTCGCGGACCTCACGGGGAAGCCGATGATCGTCCACGTCCTGGAGCGCGTGGCCCGATGCCGGTCGGTCGGCAGGATCCTGGTGGCAACCGACGACGCGCGCATCGCGGACGCCGTGCACGCCGCCGGCTTCGAGGCGCGCATGACCGACCCCGCGCACCCGAACGGCACCAGCCGCGTCGCCGAGGTGGCGCGCACGCTCCAGGAGGAACTGATCGTCAACGTGCAGGGCGACGAGCCGCAGATCGAGCCCGCGCTCGTCGACCGGACGGTCGAGGCCCTCGCCGCGCGCCCGGACATGCCGATGGCGACGCTCGTCTCGCCGTTCGCGCCCGGCGAGGACCCCGCCAACCCGAACATCGTGAAGTGCGTCACCGCGGTCGACGGCCGCGCGCTGTACTTCAGCCGCAGCCTCGTGCCCTTCGACCGCGACCGCGCGCCCGGCGCGGCGGCCCCGCGCAAGCACGTGGGGCTCTACGCCTACCGGCGCGCCTTCCTCGACGTCTTCGTCGGGCTCGCCCCCACGCCGCTCGAGCGCACCGAGAGCCTCGAGCAGCTGCGCGCCCTCGAGCACGGGCACCCGATCCTCTGCGCCGAGGGCGAGGCGCACTTCACCGGGATCGACACGCCCGAGCAGTACGCCGAGTTCGTCCGCCGCATGAAGGCCGGCGCGGACGGGCGCTGAACCGCGCTCAGCCGGCGATCCGCTTCACCCACTCCTCGGCGCGGCGCCGGCGCGCCGGGTCGCGGTCGTGCGCGGCGATCGCGCGCATCCGCTCCAGGCCATCCTTCGCCTTCAGCTCGGCGAGCGCGCTGCCGGCCGCGCGCGCCGGGCCCTCCTCGGGGTCATCGAGCGCCGCCACCAGGAACGCCACCGCGGCCGCGCGCTCGGGCTCGCCGACGCGCGCGCCGATCGCGGCCATCGCATCCATCGCCGCAGGCCGCAGGCGGTCGGGCACGCCGAGCGCCGCCAGCGCCTGCACGCGCGGCAGGTCCGATGCGTCGCCGAACTTCGCCAGGTACGCGATCGCCGCGCGGCGGATCGCGTCCGCATGGCTCTCGACCGACAGCTGCGCGCGCACCAGGTCGATGTCCCCGCGCGCCTCGTGCGCGCGCAAGACGTCGATCGCCTCCGCGCGCACCGTGTAGCTGCGCACGGGCGCCGCGCGCTCTGGCGGTGCCAGCACCGCGCGCGCGATCGCCACCGACTCGTCCTTCGGGCACGACGCCAGCGCACCGACGATCGCCGTCCGCACGCGCGGGTCGGCCACCTCGGAACGCGCGAGCGCCAGGATCCCCGCCTGCGCCTCCGGGCTCTTCCAGCCCGCCAGCGCGCGTACCGCGTCGGCCCGCAGCGTGTGCCGCAGCCGGTCGTCGCGCGCGGTCTCGAGCACCGCGGTGCGGGCCGCCGGGGTCTCGGTGCGACCCAGCGCCTTCAGTGCCTGCCGGCGCGCGGCGATCGTGGGCGCCTCGCGCAATGCCCCCAGCGTCCACGACTCCGGCTGCTCGACCTCCAGCACCTTCAGCGCCTCGAGCCACGGGTCGACCCACGCGGCCGACGGCGCGGCGGGCAGCGTCGCGGTGACGGTCGCGGTGCGGTCGCGCATCTCCATCGGCACCACCACGTCGCCCGCCGGGGTGCGCACCCAGACCGGAAGCGAGATCCGCATGGCCGGCGTGCGCTCGTTGATCGGCTGCTGCTGCTCGGCGCTCGCGCGCAGGGTGCGCGAGGCGGCGTCGTAGGCGAGCGTCACCTTCACGCGCGGGGAACCGGGCCGGTCGCACCACTGGTCGAAGAACCACTCGAGGTTCAGGCCGCTCTCGGCCTCGAGCGCGCGGCGGAAGTCGATGGTCTCGACGAGCCCGAGCGGCCGCTCGCGCATGTAGCGGCGCACGCCGGCGAAGAACACGTCGTCGCCGAGCATCCGGCGCAGCATGTGCAGGATCGAGGCTCCCTTCGGGTACGGGTTGGCCGGCCGGCGGAACGTCTCGCCCGCCGACGCGTAGACCGGGCTGCACATCGGCTGCGGCGCGTCCGCCACGTCGCGCTCGGCGACCGCGGCATTGCCCAGCACGCTGTCCCAGTAGCCGTCCGGCCCGTCGCGCTCCTCGAACCAGAGCGCGGTGCCGTAGGTGGCCCAGCCCTCGTTCAGCCAGATGTGCTCCCAGCTGCGGCAGGTGAGGTAGTCGCCGGTCCACTGGTGGCAGAGCTCGTGGCTGATCAGGCCGTCGAGGTCGCCCTCGGCGAGCGCCACCTCGTCGAACACCGCGGTGGGCTGCATGGTGGTGACCGTGGTGTTCTCCATGCCGCCGGCGCCGAAGTTGCGCACGATGAGCTGGTCATAGCGCGCCCACGGGTACGGCACGCCGAAGCGGTCGGCGAAGACCTGCATCATGCGGTCGGTGTTGGCGTAGGTGGCCTTCGCGTCTTCGCCGCGGCCCTTCGGGGCCCACACGGCCATGGGCACCTTGCTCAGCGGGTTGGCGAGCTCCACGCGGTCGAAGTCCCCGATCACGAGCGACACCAGGTACGGCACGTGCGACTGCTCCTGGTGCCAGTGCCAGGTGCTGCGCCCGCCCTCGGTGCGCTGCCCGACCAGCCTGCCGTTGGCGCTCGCCTGCAGCCCCGCGGGTACGTCGACCACCAGCTCGGTGGGCATGCGCACGTTGGGGAAGTCGTGGATCGGGAACCAGAAGTGGTTGGTCTCGGTCTGCCCCTGCGTGTGCACCTCGGGCCCGCGCGCCGGCGCAATGCCGGGAAGCTCGGCCGTCGCGGGGCTGAAGGTCAGGCCGTCGACGGGACGGTCGCCCGAGTAGCCGATCTCCAGCACATGGGTGCGCGCGGCACCGCCCGTCGCACGCACGAGGGGCTGCGGGAAGCGGATCGAGAGCGTCGCGCCGTCATGCGTCCATTCGACCGGCGTGCCGTCGAGCGTGATGCGCGACACGGCCAGGCCGTCGGCCTGCAGCACGAGCGCCGGCACCGGCACGCCGATCGGCGCGATCTCCAGCCGCTGCGTGGCGTCGAAGCGGCGGTCCTCGAGCCGCTCGAAGCGGAGCGACAGGCGCATCGACCGGTAGTCGACGAGCGGGTCCGGCGGGAAGTTCCGGTGGTCGCGGCCGGTGGCGGCGTCGAACGCCCCGCCCCGCCCCTCGCCGGGCGGCCGGCGCTCGGCGCGCTCGAGCCGGTGCGCGAGGCACCCGCATTCCAGCTCCTCGGCCCATCCGGCAAGCGCGGGCACACCGGCCACCGCGGCGGCGACGAGGGCGACGAGGCGACGGTTCGGCGCGGATTGGAGTGACATCGCCAAAACCGTACCGCACGCGCGCGCGACCCGCACGGAACCCGCGGAGAAACCGCGTCTTGTGCCGTGCCGCGGGCCCGTGCTACCGTATGCCATGCCCCTCACGGACGGACACGGCGCGCCTTCCCGCCTGCTCGACCCGAACCCCGACCCCGCCACCGCCGGCTTCCTGGCGCAGTTCGGGGCCTCCGACGAATCAAACGAGGCCTTCAGCCCCTCGCCCCGCGGCTACCAGCCCGGGCGCACGAAGTACGTCGTCGTCATCGGCACGGTGATGAGCGGCCTCGGCAAGGGGATCTTCTCCAGCTCGCTGGCCAAGCTCCTGAAGGACAAGGGACTCACCGTCGCCCCCATCAAGATGGAGGGCTACCTGAACATCGACAGCGGCACGCTGAACCCCTACCGCCACGGCGAGGTGTTCGTGCTCCAGGACGGCCTGGAGACTGACATGGACCTGGGCACGTACGAGCGCGTCCTGAACCAGGACCTGGGCCGCCGCAACTTCGTCACGGCGGGCCAGATCTACACCGAGATCCTGGAGCGCGAGCGCCGCGGCGGCTACCTCGGACGCGACGTGCAGATGATCCCGCACGTCACGGGCGCCGTGAAGATGCGCCTGCGCGAGCTGGCCATGACCGGCAACGGCGGCAAGCCCTGCGACGTGGTGTTCGTCGAGGTGGGCGGCACGGCCGGCGACTACGAGAACGGCTTCTACATCGAGGCGCTGCGCGAGCTGGCCTTCGAGGAGGGCCCGGAGAACTGCTGCTTCGTGGCGCTCACCTACATCCTGGAGCCCACCATCCTGGGCGAGCAGAAGTCGAAGGCCGCGCAGCTGGGCATCAAGCGCCTCATGGAGGCCGGCGTCCAGCCGCAGCTCATCGCCTGCCGCGCGAAGAACCCGGTCGGCGACAAGGTGATGCAGAAGATCGCGATGTTCTCGAACGTCCCGATGCGGCGCATCTTCTCGATGCACGACCGCGCGAGCATCTACTCGATCCCGGACGCCATGCGCGAGGCGGGCCTCGACCGCGAGATCCTCTCGATCCTGGGGCTGCACGACCGCGTCAACACCGTGCAGGAGGACCGCGAGCGCGTGCGCTGGAGCGCCTTCACGCAGCGGATGCTCGCCCCGCGCACTCACACCGTGCGCCTGGGGGTGCTGGGCAAGTACGCGAGCCTCCGAGATGCCTACGCCAGCATCGACAAGGCCATCGAGCACTGCGCCACCGAGCTCGGCGCCGACGTGCAGGTGGAGTGGCTCGACACGAGCGACGTGCAGACGCTCGGACGCGCACGCGAGCTGGTCTCGCGCTTCGACGCGGTGATCGTCCCCGGCGGCTTCGGAATGCGCGGTGTCGAGGGCAAGATCCTCTGCGTGCAGGCGGCGCGCCTGGAGCGCATCCCGTTCCTCGGGATCTGCCTCGGCTTCCAGGTGGCGGTGATCGACCACGCGCGCAACGTGCTGGGATGGAAGGACGCGCACAGCGCGGAGTTCGACCCGGCCACGCCGCGCCCGGTGATCAGCGAGCTGCCCGACCAGAAGCGCATCGAGGGCATCATGGGCGGCACCATGCGCCTCGGGGCGCAGGACGTGCAGATCGAGCCCGGCACGCTCGCGAGCATGCTCTACGGCGGCCGGCCATCGGTGCGCGAGCGCTTCCGCCACCGCTACGAGGTCGACCCGCGCATGATCGACGCGCTCACGGCCGGCGGGCTTGTCTTCAGCGGCCGGCACCCGAACCACCCGATCATGCAGGTGCTCGAGCTGCCCGTGGCCACGCACCCCTTCTTCATCGGGGCGCAGTTCCACCCCGAGCTCACCAGCCGCCCGCTCGACCCGCAGCCGATGTTCATGGGCCTGATCGCCGCGGCCATCGCGCGGCGCGAGCCGGACTTCGCGGCCTCGGCGCTCGGCAAGCGCTGGGTGCGCGCGGCAAACGGCTCCGGGGCCGCCGTCGGCGCCTGAGGGCGTCCTCCCGGTTGGCGCTATCATCCGCGATCCGCCCTGCGGCGCATGCCGATGTAGCTCAGATGGTTAGAGCGAGGGATTCATAAACCCTAGGTCGGCGGTTCGACTCCGCCCATCGGCACTTCACCCCCAGACGCCCGCGCCCCGCGCGGGCGTCGTCGTTGCGGCTACCGTGGCGCGCCGCCGGACCATGCACACCTCGCCCGACCCCGATCCCCCGCAGACCACCGTCGAGCGCGTCCTCGTGCTGTTCGCGCTGCTCGACGAGGCCATGCCGGTGGTCGAGCGCCTGCGCTTCCCCGAGGTGCCAACGCCCGAGCACCGCCTGCCGCAGCGGCACTGGGCCGGCCGGGTCGGCACCGTCGAGGTCACCGTGGTCGCCAACGGGCGCGACCGCCGCTGCGGCTCCGACCGCGTCGGAACCGACGCCGCGACGCTCGCCGCCTGGACCTCGATCCGCTCGTTCGCGCCCGACCTCGTCCTGAACGCCGGCACCTGCGGCGGCTTCGAGGCGCGCGGCGCCGCGGTCGGCACCATCTACCTCTCGCAGGGCAACCTGCTCTTCCACGACCGCCGCATCCCGCTCGACCACTTCGCGCTGCAGGCCGCCGGCCGCTGGCCGTCGGCGCACGCGCCGAACCTCGCCGCGGCGATCGGCGCCCGCCCCGGCGTGGTGAGCACGGGCAACAGCCTGGATGTCCTGCCCGGCGAGCTCGAGTTCTTCGCCCGCGAGCAGGTCTGCGCCAAGGACATGGAAGCCTGCTCCATCGCGCAGGTCTGCGCCCTGGCCGGCGTGCCCTTCATCGCCGTGAAGGCGGACACCGACCCCGTCGCCCCCCCCGCGCCCGTGCAGGCCGCCTTCCTGCGCCACCTCCGGACGGTCACCCCCCTGCTCGGCGAGCGCCAGGCCGCCGGCCTCCGCTGGCTCGGCGCGCACCCGCGCCGGCTGTCGGAACTGTGAAGCCGGAGGAACGCCCCAGGCGCGGCTCGAACGCGCGACCTCCAGTTTAGGAAACCGGTGCTCTATCCAACTGAGCTACTGGGGCACTTCGGGCCGCCGCGGCGGCGCGGCGTCACTTCCCCCGCGCCGAGTCCTGCTCGCCCTTCGCGCCGGCGAAGTAGACGAGCGCCCAGATCGCGAGGAAGACCACCCACGCTGCGTTGGCGAAAAGGACGGGCCACATAGGGACCCGAAGTATACCGGGGGACCGATGCCCGCCGACCCGCGCGAGCCCCGCCTGCACGTGGTGCTGTTCCGGCCGCAGATCCCGAACAACACCGGGAACATCGGCCGCACCTGCATGGCCACCGGCTGCCGCC
>JBJTJU010000009.1:0-5589 GCA_046096165.1 Phycisphaerales bacterium
GCCGAGAGGTCCGGCAGCACCACCTGCACCGCGTCGTCGGTGAGGATGTCCGCCGTCTCGGCCATGAAGTGGACGCCGCAGAAGACGATCCACTCGCTTCCGCGGCGGCGCGCCTCGTCGGCGGCCATCTGGCTCAGCTTCAGGCTGTCGCCGGTCAGGTCGGCGTGCTGCACCACGTCGTCCTGCTGGTAGAGGTGCCCGAGAACCAGGAGCCGCGTGCCCAGCTCCGCCATGCGCGCGCGGATCGCGGCCGCGAGGTCCTCGTCGGACATGCGCAGGTATCGGTCGGGCAACGCCGGCTGCCAGAGCATCGCGAAAGTGTAGGAAGGCGGTACTTTCCGCGCGTGGCCGACGACCGCCAGACCATCGTCCGCGCGCCCGCGAAGCTGAACCTCGCGCTGTCGGTGGGCCCGCCCGGGGCCGACCGCATGCACCCGATCGCAAGCTGGATGGTCACGCTCGACTTCGCCGACGACCTGCACCTGCGCCGCCTCGACGAGGGCCGCGACTCGCTCTACGCGATCGTCTGGGCGCCCGACGCGCCGCGCCCCACCGACATCGACTGGCCGGTCATGAAGGATCTTGCGGTGCGCGCGCACCTGGCGCTCGAGCGCGCCGCGGGGCGCAAGCTCCCGGTGCGCATGAAGCTCGAGAAGCGGATCCCCGTGGGCGGCGGGCTCGGCGGCGGATCGAGCGATGCCGCCGCCATGCTGCGCGGGCTCGACGAGCTCTTCGGGCTCGGGCTCGGGGCCGACCGCCTCGCCGACATCGCCTCGGAACTCGGAAGCGACGTGCCCTTCCTCGTGCATGGCGGCAGCGCGATCGTCGAGGGCCTCGGCGAGCGCATCGAGCGATTGCCCGCGCTTCCCGACCTGCACGCGGTGCTCGCCTTCCCGTCGGCACCCTGTCCCACCGGTGCGGTGTACGGCAAGTTCGACTTGATGCGCCCGGATGCCGCGCTCGTCCCCGCGCGCGTGCGCGAGCTGGCCGCGATGGCCTCGCTTGCCCACGATGCGCCCTTCAACGACCTCGCCGCGCCCGCCGTCGCGGTGGAGCCGGTGCTCGAGGACGACATCGCCGAGGTGGAGCTCGCCACCGGGCGAACCGTGCATGTCAGCGGCAGCGGCAGCACGCTCTTCGTGGTCTGCGGCGGACGGCTCGAGGCCGACCTGCTGGCGGAACAGGTGCGCACGCGCGCCGGCCTGCCCGCGGTCGCGGCCTCGGTACGCGGCCTCTGACCGCCCGGCCTGGGGAGGGTGGGCGGCGCACCCGCCGCACTACCATCCTCGATCCTCGAGGAACGCCCCGTGAAGCGACACGACCCCACCGCCGCCCCTGCGCCCGCCTCGACCTTCGTGCCGGCGGCCCTGGACGCCACGAAGTGGGAGGCGCTGCAGCCCCTCTATGCCCAGCTCCTGGGGCGCACCATCCACGACGCCGACGGCCTGGAGCGCCTGCTCCTCGACCGCAGCGAGCTCGACGCCGCCGCCGAGGAGGCCGCCGCCAACCTCTACATCGGCATGACCCGGCACACCGACGACGAGCTGGCGCGCCGGCGCTTCCTCGACTTCGTCGAGCAGGTGGAGCCCGAGCTGAAGAAGGCCGGCTTCGAGCTCGACCGCAAGGTGGTCGAGTGCCCCTTCGCCGCCAGCCTCGACCCGGCCCGCTACGGCGTGCTGCTGCGCGGCCTGCGCCGGTCGGTCGAGCTCTTCCGCGAGGCGAACGTCCCGATCGAGACCGAGGTCACCAAGCTCGACCAGCAGTACAGCGAGCTGAACGGCGCGATGACCGTCTCCTTCGAGGGCGAGGAGCGCACGCTGCCGCAGATGGCCAAGTACCTGGAGGAGACCGACCGCGCGCGCCGCCAGGCCAGCTGGGAGGCGGTGGCCACGCGCCGCCTGCAGGACGCCGACCGGATCGACGACCTCTTCGACCGCATGCTCGCGCTGCGGCACCGGATCGCGCTCAACGCCGGCTTCCAGGACTTCCGCGACTACCAGCACGCGCGCATGCAGCGCTTCGACTACGCGCCCGCCGACTGCGAGCGCTTCCACGAGGGCGCCGAGAAGGTCTGCGTGCCCCTGATGCGCCGCCTGAACGCCGAGCGCGCGAAGGCCCTGGGCCTGCCGAAGCTGCGCCCGTGGGACCTGAAGGTCGACCTCAAGGGGCGCGGCCCGCTGCGGCCCTTCGAGGGCGCTGACCAGCTGGTCGACCGCTCGAGCCGCGTGTTCCACGTGATGGACGCCGAGCTCGGCGCCATGTTCGACAGCATGCGCACCGGGGACTGCCTGGACCTGGAGAGCCGCAAGGGCAAGGCCCCGGGCGGCTACCAGTACCAGCGCCAGCGCAGCCGGCGCCCGTTCATCTTCATGAACGCCGCGGGCCTGCACCGCGACGTCGTCACCATGGTGCACGAGGCGGGCCACGCCTTCCACAGCCTGCTCTGCGCGCACGACCCGCTGGTCGCCTACCGCGGCAGCCCCATGGAGTTCGCCGAGGTGGCCAGCATGAGCATGGAGCTCCTGACCTTCCCGCACCTGGGGGAGTTCTATTCCGCGCAGGACGCCGACCGCGCGCGCCGCGACCACCTGGAATCGCTGTGCACGATGATCCCGTGGATCGCCACCATCGACGCGTTCCAGCACTGGATCTACCTGAACCCCACGCACACGCGCGAGCAGCGCGCCGCGGAGTGGGTGCGCCTCAACGACCGCTTCGGCGCCGACGTCGACTGGACCGGCCACGAGCCGTCGCTGCGCTCGATGTGGCACCGGCAGCTCCACATCTTCGGGCTGCCCTTCTACTACATCGAGTACGGCATCGCGCAGCTGGGCGCCCTGCAGATGTGGCTCCAGTCGCGCCGCGACCCGCAGCGCGCGCTGGCCAACTACAAGAAGGGCCTCTCGCTCGGCGCGAGCCGGCCGCTTCCCGACCTCTTCGCGGCCTCCGGCCTGCGCTTCTCCTTCGGCCCCGAGACCATGGGCGAGCTGGTCGACGAGGTCGGCAAGGACCTCGCGACGCTCCCGGCCTGAGCATTCCCCGCCACACACGGAACCACACGACCATGAAGGACGTCCTCGTACTCGGTGCCGGCAAGATCGGCCGGATGGTGTGCAGCCTGCTGCAGGCCTCGGGCGACTACCGCGTCGCCGTCATGGACGCGAACGAACGCTCGGTCCAGGAGACGCTCGCCCTCGCCCCCGGCGCCAAGGGGCTCGCCGGCCGCTTCGACGACCAGGCGGCCATCGACCGCGGCCTCGACGGCGCGTGGGCGGTGGTGAGCTGCGCGCCGTTCTTCTGCAACCCGATGATCGCCGAGCGCGCCAAGGCCAAGGGCGTCCACTACCTCGACCTCACCGAGGACGTCGCCGTCACCAAGAAGGTGATGGAGCTCGCGCGCGGCGCGAAGACGGCGTTCATCCCGCAGTGCGGCCTGGCGCCCGGCTTCATCACCATCGCGGCCAACAGCGTCATCGCCGGGATGACCGACCTGCACGAGGTGCGCATGCGCGTGGGCGCGCTGCCGGAGTTCCCGTCGAACGCGCTGAAGTACAACCTGACCTGGTCGACCGACGGCCTGATCAACGAGTACATCCAGCCCTGCGAGGCCGTGGTCGACGGCAAGGTGGTCACCGTGCCGGCCCTGGAGGGCCTGGAGCACATGACGATCGACGGCACCGAGTTCGAGGCATTCAACACCTCGGGCGGGCTGGGCACCTTCGCGCTGACGCTCGAGGGCAAGGTGAAGCACCTCTCCTACAAGACGATGCGCTACCCCGGGCACAACGCGATCCTGAAGCTCCTGCTCTGGGACCTCGGGTTCCGCGAGCACCGCGACGAGCTCAAGCGCGCCTTCGAGCGCGCGCTGCCCACCACGAAGCAGGACATCGTGGCCATCTTCGTGAGCGCCGCCGGCATGGTGGACGGCACGTTCACCGAGCGCACCTACGCGCGCATCGTGCGCCACCGCGAGATCGGCGGCCACCACTGGACCGCGATCCAGATCACCACCGCCTGCGGCATCACCGCGGTGCTCGACCTGCTGCACGAGGGCAAGCTGCCGCAGCACGGCTTCGTGCGCAACGAGGATGTCTCGCTCGAGGCGTTCCTGGCCAACCGCTTCGGCCGGCACTACGCCTGAACCGTCACCGCCCCCGGCGGGGGCCCTGATCCTGCATCGGCCGGCCCTGCGGCCCGGGCTGGCCCATCGGGCCGGGGCCCGGCTGCGGGCCAGGACCCTGCTGCGGCATCGGGCCCTGCGGCCCCGCCTGCATCTGGTGCATCACCATCTTGCGCGCCTCGTCCTTGCCGATCCCGATGCCGATCAGGAGGATCAGGAACCCGAGCGAGATGAAGAGCCACAGCCGGATGCGGTGCACCGTCTTCTCGAGCTTGGCAAGGCGGGCGGGGCAGTCGCAGCGGCACACGGCGGCGGCGCAGGACTCGTTCGACGGGGTTGCTTGGGTCTCGGCCATGGGTGGGGTCTCCGTTGCAGGCAGTTTGCCACGGATCGCCCCGCGGGGACAATGCGACCCTCATGCCCGGCGCCGCACCCGAACCCACCGCCCCCGTGCACGGGCACGAATCCTCGATCCCCGCGCCCCAGCCCTTTGATTTCCGGAAGCACGGCCATGCCATGGTCGACTGGATCGCCGACTACCTCGACCGCGTGGAGCAGTTCCCCGTGCAGTCGGCGGTGGCCCCCGGCTGGGTGCGCTCGCAGCTTCCCGCGCATCCGCCGGAACATGGCGAGCCGTGGGACCGGATCGCGGCCGACGTCGACCGCGTCATCCTGCCCGGCATCACCCACTGGCAGAGCCCGAACTTCTTCGGCTACTTCCCCGCCAACTCAAGCGGCCCCGCGATCCTCGGCGAGCTGCTCTCCGCGGGCCTCGGCGTGCAGGGCATGCTCTGGAGCACCTCGCCCGCCTGCACCGAGCTCGAGGCCCACGTGATGGACTGGCTGGCGGGCATGCTCGGCCTGCCGGCGCACTTCCGGAGCGACGGCCCCGGCGGCGGCGTGATCCAGGACACGGCAAGCAGCGCCACGCTCTGCGCCCTCATCGCCGCACGCGAGCGCGCCACCGGGTTCGCAGGCACGCGCGACGGCCTGCAGTCCCCCGGCGGCCCGCGCCTCGTCGCCTACGCCACCGCCGACGCGCACTCGAGCATCGAGAAGGACGTGCGCATCGCGGGCCTCGGTGCCGCGAACCTGCGCACCGTGCCCATGCGCGCGGACCGCGCCATGGACCCGGCGGCCCTCGCGCGCATGATGGACGAGGACCGCGCCGCCGGCCGCGTGCCCGTCTTCTGCGTCGCGGCCGTCGGCACCACGGGAACGCACGCGGTCGACCCGCTGCCGGAACTCGGCCCGGTGTGCGCCCGCCACGGCGCGTGGCTCCATGTCGACGCGGCGCACCTGGGGATCGCCGCGCTCTGCCCGGAATTCCGCGCCATCCACGCCGGGCTCGAGCACGCCGACAGCTACTGCGTCAACCCGCACAAGTGGATGCTGGTCAACTTCGACTGCGACGCCTTCTGGGTGCGCGACCGCGCCGCGCTGGTGCAGGCACTCAGCGTGCTGCCCGA
>JBJTJU010000010.1:0-5458 GCA_046096165.1 Phycisphaerales bacterium
GAGGTGTCGTAGAACTCCAGCGTGAGCGCGTCGGCGACGATCGCGTCGGTGGAGTGCGCGACCATCGCGGCCGCCGCGGCGTCGACCGTGTCGTACGTCACCACGTCCAGGCCGTGCTCGGCGCAGTAGCGCTCGCCGGCGCTTCCCTTCAGGGTGCCGACGGTCCGGCCCTTGAGGTCGGCCGGCCCGTTGATCCGGGCGGTGATGGTGTTCGCGGTCATCACGCTCGAGAGGCTCGACGTCAGGTACGCGACGGTCGCCACGCCGAACACGAGCCACAGCGCCGCGACGATCTTCCCGATCCAGCCGGGCGCGAGGTTGCCCTTGTACGACGTCTTGCCCGTCATCGTGACGGACACCACGTGGTAGAAGGATTCGGCGAATCCCTCGTGGAGGTGCGGCGTGAAGGCGCGGTCGAGGCGCCGGAGGGCGAAGACGACGGCGAGCGAGATCGCCAGCGTGATCGCGGCGCCCCACGCGACGACGCGCAGGTGCCCGTCCGCCTCCAGCCCGTTCCAGATCCGGGCGACCGAGTTCGTGTGCGCGCTGGGCACCATGACCTTCAGGCCGCCCTCCAGCACGGGCTGGGTGAACGCCACCTGCCGGATCCGCGCGCCCGTCACCAGCGTGTTGCCCACGCCGACGTCGGCGGCGCCGGAAGCCACCTGCAAGAACAGCTCCTCGAGCGTGGCGCAGTCGCGGAACTCGAGCGTGAGGCCCGCCGGGACCGCCGCGGCCTGCAGCAACGCCGCGGCGTAGCCGTCCCACCGCCCCGAGGCCTCGTGCATCGCGAAGGGCGGGTCACGGTAGACCGCGACCCGAACGGCGCGCGGTGCGGGGGTCGCCGGCGGCGACGCGCCCGGTGCGCCCACCGCGGGTGCCTGCGCCGCTCGAGCGGGCCCGGCGACGGATGCGGCCATCGCCGCGCCGGCGAGGGCGAGCGCGAGGATCGGGCGGCGGCAGTCGATCATCCCCGGCAGGATATTCGCGGCGCGCACCCCGGTACGCTCCGCGCGGAATGCAGGGCTCGATCGACATCCGCGTGCGCTACTGCGAGTGCGACCCGATGGGCGTCGTGCACCACACCGTCTACCCGGTGTGGTTCGAGATGGGCCGCACCGAGCTGCTGCGCTCCACCGGCCGCACCTACCGCGACATGGAGGAGGCCGGCCTGCTGCTTGCCGTTGTCAGGCTCGAGGTCACCTACAAGCAGCCGGCGCGCTACGACGACCTGGTGCAGCTGCGGACCACGCTCGCCAGGGTCGGCGCCGTGAAGGTGGAGCACGCCTACGAGCTGTGGCGCGGCGAGGACCTGCTGGTCACCGGCGCGACCACGCTCGCATGCATCGACCGCGACGGGCGTGCCAAGGCGCTCCCCGACGGCCTGCTCACCGAGCCGGCTCGTCCGGGCCAGCGTCCGGCGACATCCCCACGCGCGTCCTGACGCGCAGGCCCGGGGACTGGAGCCGCAGCCGGATCGCGGCGAGGGCGCCCATGCGCAGCGCGCGGTCCACCGCGTAGGCCACGACCGCGCTCGGCACCCCGATCACGAGCTGCGCGCCCCCCGACTGCTCGATCCAGGTGTCCGCGACGATCGCGGGCGGCATCGCGGCCTGCCACGCCTCCGCGGCGGCGCCGGTGCGCTCGAGGTCGCGCTGCGTCTGCCGCGCGAGGTCGCCGACGAGACGCGAGATCGAGGTGTCGCGCTCGCGCCGCGCGCGCAGGCGGCAGATCCGCTGCGTGCGCAGGAGCGCCGGGTCGGTCACGGGATCGGGGCCGGGCCGGGCCGCGCCGCGCGCCCCGCCGGCGGCCGGCTTCGCTGCGTCGCGGGGCGTGGAAGGGCGCCTGGCCATGGGTCCGATGCTATCGGCGGGTGCGCCGCGGCCCGCGGGTAACTTCCCCCGCGGCATGGTCCCGGTCACGCTCGACGGCCTGGTGAAGCGCTTCGGCACGGTGACGGCTGTCGACCGCGTGACCGCGGAGGCGCCAGCCGGGGCGCTCACGTTCCTGCTCGGTCCGTCCGGCTGCGGCAAGACCACGGTGCTCCGGATGGTGGCCGGGTTCCTGGACCCGGACGCGGGCGCGGTGCGCTTCGGCGCGCGCGACATGGCGGGCGTGCCCTCGGAGCGGCGCGCCTGCGGCATGGTCTTCCAGGGCTACGCGCTGTGGCCGCACATGACGGTCGAGCGCAACGTGGCCTTCGGGCTCGAGGTGCGCGGCGTCGCCAAGGACGAGCTCCGGCACCGCGTCGGCGAGGCGCTCGAGCGCGTCCGGCTCTCGGGGCTCGGTGCGCGCCGGCCGAACGAGCTCTCGGGCGGCCAGCAGCAGCGCGTGGCGCTCGCGCGTGCCATCGTCTACCGGCCGGACGTGCTGCTCCTTGACGAGCCGCTCTCGAACCTCGACGCCCGGCTCCGCGCCGAGATGCGGTCGGAGATCCGCCGCACGGTGACGGAGCTCGGCATCACCGCGATCTACGTGACGCACGACCAGCAGGAGGCGCTGAGCATGGCCGACCGCGTCGTGCTGATGCGCGACGGCCGCGTCGAGCAGGCGGGCGGGCCGCGCGACCTCTACGAACGGCCGCGCAACCGCTTCGTGGCCGGGTTCCTCGGCGACGCGAACTTCCTGGAGGCGACGACCGAGGGCGGCGCGGGCACGTCGCCGCGGGCCCTGCGCACCGCGGCCGGCACGGTGGCGTCCGCCGCCGCGCGCGACCTCCCCGCCGGAAGCGCCGTGCTCGCCTGCGTGCGCCCCGAGGCGCTGCGGCTTCACCCGGACGCCGCCATGCCCGCGGGGACCCCCGCCCTGCGCGGAGTGGTCGCGGAGAGCGCGTACTTCGGCGAGATCGCGCGCCACCGCGTGGACTGCGCCGGCACGCAGCTCCTGGTCGCCGAGCTCAACCCGCGGCACCTCGGCCGCCGCGGCGAGCCCGTGGCGGTCACCGCGGACCCGGAACAGGTGACGGTCGTCGAGCGCTGACCGCCGCGACGCGCCCGCCCGGCGCCGGGCGTATGTTCCGCGCATGCGAACCGCTCCCGCCGCCGGCGCCGCCCTGCTCGCCATCGCCGCCGCGCTCGCCGCGTCCGCGCCGCTCGGCGCACCGCCGCCCGTGCCGCCGAAGGACGAGCGCATGGCCTGGTGGCGCGACGCGCGCTTCGGGATGTTCATCCACTTCGGGCTGTACTCGACGCCCGCCGGCTCGTGGGACGGCAAGCCCGTCGGCGGCGTCGGCGAGTGGCTGCTGCAGAACGCGAAGATCGACCCAATCGCCTACGAGAAGAGGCTCCTTCCGCAGTTCAACCCCGTGAAGTTCGACGCGCGCGAGTGGGCGCGCATCGCCAAGGACGCGGGGATGGGCTACGTGGTCATCACCACCAAGCACCACGACGGCTTCGCGCTGTGGGACAGCGCCTCGGGCGACTACGACGTGATGGCGACGCCGTTCCGCCGCGACATCATGAAGGAGCTCGCCGACGCCGTGCGCGCGGACGGCATGCGCATGTGCTGGTACCACTCGATCATGGACTGGCACCACCCGGACTACCAGCCGCGCCGGGAATGGGACGCGCGGCCGGTGGACCCGGCGTCGTTCCCTCGCTACGTCGAGTACATGAACTCGCAGCTGCGCGAACTCCTCACGAACTACGGCGACATCGGCATCCTCTGGTTCGACGGCGAGTGGGAGGGCACCTGGAACCACGACTGGGGCAAGCGGACCGACGACTTCGTGCGCTCGCTGCAGCCGCGGATCATCGTCAACAACCGCGTCGACAGCGGCCGCGCCGGCATGGAGGGCTTCACCGCCGACGAGCACGCGCGCGGCGACTACGGCACCCCCGAGCAGACGATCCCGCCGAACGGCATGCCCGGCAAGGACTGGGAGACGTGCATGACCATGAACGACACGTGGGGGTACAAGTCCGACGACCGCAACTGGAAGAGCGCGCAGGCGATGATCCGCATGCTCTGCGACATCGCGTCCAAGGGCGGGAACTTCCTCCTGAACGTCGGCCCGAAGGGCGATGGCACCATCCCGCAGGAGTCGGTCGAGCGCCTTGCGCGCATGGGCGAGTGGATGCGCGTCAACGGCGAGTCGATCCGCGGCACGCAGGCGTCGCCCTTCACGAAGAAGCTGCCGTGGGGGCGCGCCACCATGCGCAGCCGGAGGGGTGAATGGAGGGATGTCACCCTGCTCTACCTCCACGTCTTCGATTGGCCGGCCGACGGAACGCTGCGGCTCGAGGGCATCGCGAACGCCGCATGGGGCGCGCAGGTCCTCGGCGCGAACGACCGCACGCCCGCGGTGAAGCAGGACGCGGGCGCCATCGTCGTGTCGGGGCTCGGCACGACGCCCGCGGACCCGGACTGCACGGTCGTGCGCATCGACCTCAAGGGCGAACCCGAGGTCACGCCGTTCACCGTCACGCCCGCGGCCGACGGCTCGTTGGCATGCATGGCAGCCGATGCCGTGGTCACTGGAAGCATCCAGTACGAGGACCGCTTCGCGAACCTCGGCTGGTGGCGCGACATGGCGAGCGAGGCGCGCTGGCCCGTCTCGATGCCGGCCGCCGGCACGTTCGACGCGACCGTCGACTACGCCGCGAGCGCCGAGTGCGGCGGCACCGCCGAGTGGATCGTGCGCTCGGCCGGGACGGAGGTCGCCCGCGGCACCGCCGAGCTCCCCGGGCGCGCGGGATGGGGGGACTTCGCCGCCCTGCCGCTCGGGCGCATCGCGCTCCCGGTCGGCCCGTGTGAATTCGTGGTGAAGGCGAAGCGCAAGGCGGGCGATTCCTTCATCAACCTCCGCCGGATCGACCTGCGGCCGGCCAAGTAGCCTGTTCCGCCCGATGACCTCCGACGCCGTCCCGACGTTCACCATCAGCGGATCCGCCGTGCCGCTCGTGCCGCAGGCGCGCGAGCCGTTCTCGTGGCTGGCGAGCCAGGTCTACCGGCACCTGCACGATGGTGCCCCGCTGCCGGCGCTCCTTGGCATGCTCGCGCACGAGGGACTCACCACGCAGTCGCTGCCCCCGCAGGACGCGCGCATCCAGGCCATCCTCTGGACGCTGTGGCAGCTCGGCCTCACCGGGCTCACGGTCGAGGGCGAGGGCGCGGACCGCAAGGTGACATGGGAGCGCGGCACGCACCCGGGGATCAACGGCACGCCCGTGGCCGACTGCTTCTCCGCCGAGGCGATCGCCGACGGCCGCGCCATGGCCGCGGCGCTCGTGGTTGCCGGCAGCCGCGCGATGCACATCAACGGCACCGACGTCAAGGTGCACATCAACAACCTCGAGCTCGTGAAGGCGCAGGCCGACGAGGTGGCCAAGCGGCAGGCCGATCCGAGCCACGACCCGTGCATGGCCGCGTCGCGATACGTCGCGGAGCTCATGAACGACGGTGCCGGGCCCGAGGACCTGCGCCTGCGCGCGGCCATCGAGCTGGCCGCGGACCTCGG
>JBJTJU010000011.1:0-2456 GCA_046096165.1 Phycisphaerales bacterium
GCGCAGAGGAAGAGCCCGCCCTCGCCGCGCGTCTCGATCATCGTCACCGTGATCGCCCATGCGCCCGACGCGTCCTGGCGCGGCACGTAGGACTTGGCGCCGACCACGATCGGCTCCGGGCCGTCGGCCTCGATCCGCCGCTGCGCGAGCTTCAGGTTGCCCGACACCGCCGACATGGAGCGGTAGACCACGTGCCTGCCGCCCGAGGGCGTGCTCTCGACGACGAGCCTCGCGACGAGCCCGGGCGCCGCGGCCTCGACGGCATGGCGCCATGCGTCGAACGCCTCGCCGCCGAGGTCGAAGTCGATCATCTCCAGGTTCCCCGAGACCGCGCCGCAGACGAGGCACATGGCGCCGCCATCGGCGGCGAACCACGAGCGGATCTCGTCCTCGCTCGGCCGCCTCGACTGGAAGGGCTTCCACGACGCGAGCGCGACGCGCTTCTCGTCGCCGGTTCGCACGGCGGGAAGGACGCACAGCCCCGTGCCCGCACAGGCGAGCGCCTCCTCGAGGAGCGGGTTGGGGACGGGGACAGTCGGCTGGTCTTCCATGGTCGTGCCTGTGCTGGGAGATCGGGAACGGACCGCGCCTGGCGCAGCCCGAAGGGCGGATGTCAGGAATCGATGCGGGCGGGCGCGCTTCCCACGGCGTCGCGCCAGAGCGAGCGCTGGACGTGCCAGTCGGGCTCGGCGACGATGCGCCGCAGCGCGGTCTCGGTGAGGGGGTCGCGCCCGGCGTGGACGCGGGGCAGCTCCAGGAGCGCCAGCTGCAGGTCGGGCGCCAGGTGGAGCAGGTTCATGACCTGTGTCATCCGCGCCCGGCTCACGTGGCCAAGGCGCGCCGCCTCAGCCTGGTCCCTGATCGCGCCCGCGCGGATCAGGCCGTCGAAGTGGACGGCAAGCGCCATCAGCCGCACCACGCGCGGCACGCGTCCGTCGCCCGTCACGGGCTCGACGGGCTTCGGGCCGGGCACGACCTCGCGGCGGCCGCGCGCGCGGACGGCGAAGTGGAACTGGCGCATCACCTCCTGCCCGCTCATGCCGCCACCTCGCCGGGGGCCGGCACATCGGTGCGGAAGGCGATGCTCACGCGCTCGTTCGCGCCGTCGTACTCGATCGTCCCGACCAGGAGCCGCACCAGGCGCTCGCGCTCCTCGGCGCGCATCGAGTCCCAGAGCGCGTCGAACCCCTCGACCGCTCCCGAGAGCTCGTCTTCCTCGCCGAGCCGTGCCTCAATGGCGTCGGCTCGCTCGGGCTCCCCGGCTTCCCGGCGGGCATCGGCCTGCTCGCGGAGCCTCCTCCGCGCCTCGCTCACCACCTCGGCGACGAGGGTCCCGTCCTGGCCCACCTCGCGCAGCTGGCCCACCACGAAGCGCTCGAGCTCCGGCGCAGGGACCGACGGCCCCGGGCACGCGGACCATCCCTCCTTCTGGGCGCGGCTGCAGACGTAGTAGCGGTACTCGCGCACCGACCCCGACCGCGTGCGGCCGGTCGTGTGGTGGTGCACCATCGCGCAGCCGCAGGCCGTGCACCGCACGAGCCCGCGGAGCAGGGCGCCCCGGCTGTTGCTCGACCCGCGTCCGTCGGCGCTGCGGTTGGCGCGCAGCCGGCGCTGCACCTCGGCGAAGAGGTCCTCGGGCACGATCGCCTCGTGCGCGCCGTCGTGGAGGTCGTCCTTGTGCCGCACCTTCCCGAGGTAGGCGTGGTTCGTGAGGAGGCTGAGGAGGCGGCACTTGTCGAAGGGCCGACCCCCGCGCGGGCGTCCGTCCCGGGCGGTCCAGGACTTGGTCCCCCAGCCGAGCTCGCGCAGGCGCGCCACGAGCCGCAGCAGCGAGCCGCACTCGAGGTAGGTGCGGAAGATCGTCCGCACGCGCTCGGCCTCGTCTGGGTTGACCGCCAGGCGGTTGCCGCCGGGCCTGCGCTCGATGTCGTAGCCGAGGATCGGCCGTCCGCCGCCCCAGAGCCCCTTGCGCCGGGCCGCGGCGATCTTGTCGCGGGTGCGCTCGCTGATGATCTCGCGCTCGAACTGGGCGAAGGAGAGGAGGATGTGCAGCGTGAGGCGGCCCATCGACTGGGCCGTGTTGAACTGCTGCGAGACGGAGACGAACGACACCTTGCGCCGGTCGAAGACCTCCATCAGCCGCATGAAGTCGATGAGCGACCTGCTCATGCGGTCGACCTTGTAGACGACGACGCAGTCGACGTGGCCTGCCTCGATGTCGGCCAGGAGCCTCTCGAGGGCCGGGCGCTCGAGGTTGCCGCCGGAGAAGCCACCGTCGTCGTAGCGGGTCGGCAGCATCGTCCAGCCCTCGGCCGCCTGGCTCTTGATGTACGCCTCCGCGCTGTCCCGCTGCGCGTCGAGGGAGTTGTACTCCTGCTCGAGCCCCTCCTCGGTCGACTTGCGCGTGTAGATCGCGCAGCGCACCTTCGGCGCAGCCTTGCCCTTGCCCACCGTCA
>JBJTJU010000012.1:0-8056 GCA_046096165.1 Phycisphaerales bacterium
CCGCTCGTCGAGGTGGGGGCGATCTCGCAGCAGGAGTTCGACCAGTACCTCGCCGACGAGCGCACCGCGGTCGCCAAGCTCGACGCGCGGCGCGCGGCGCTGAACGAGGCGAACCTCAACCTGTCGTTCACCCGGATCGAGAGCCCGCTCGACGGCAAGGCGAGCGCCACCGCATTCTGGCCCGGCACCATGGTCGGGCCGCAGCAGCTCCTGGTGACGGTGCGCCAGATGGATCCGCTGTGGGTCGAGTTCCAGCCGGTGTCGCAGGACCTGCCGGAACTCGGCCGCCTGCAGGCCTCGGGCGCGGCCGCCACCGACGTGTCCACGCCCGACGGCGCCTGGACGCGGATGGGCAAGGTGGTGTTCGTCGACAACACGGTGATCCCCACCACCTCCACCGTGCGCACGCGCCTGGAGATCCCGAACGCCGACCGGGCGATGGCGCCGGGCGCGTACCTCAACGTGCGCCTCAAGGTGCAGGAACTCGCGGGCGCCCTGTCCGTCCCGGAACGCGCGATCGTCTACCAGACCGCGGCAGCCACGCTGTGGGTGCTCGATGCCCAGCGCACCGCGCGGCAGAAGGTCGTGCAGACCGGCCCCCGGGGCGGTGCGGGCATCGTGATCCTGGAGGGGATCGGCCCCGATGACGAGGTCGTCGTCGAGGGCACGCAGCGCCTCTTCGACGGCGCGCAGACCTTCGACCCGAAGGCCGTGCCCGCGCCATGATCGACTTCTTCATCCGGCGACCGATCTTCGCGACCGTCATCGCGCTGCTGACCGTCATCGGCGGCGGCCTGTCGATGATGGTGCTGCCGGTGGCGCAGTTCCCGCCGATCACGCCGCCCACGGTGCAGGTGTCGGCCTTCTATCCCGGCGCCTCCGCGAAGGTGGCGTCCGACGTGGTGACCCGCCCGCTCGAGCGGCAGATCAACGGCGTGCCCGGCATGATCTACATGTCGAGCAACTCGGTGGACGGCGGCAACGTCGTGGTCACCGTGACCTTCGACGTGGGCTACGACCTGTCGATCGGCACCGTCGACGTGCAGAACTACGCGCAAACGGCCATCCCGCAGCTGCCGCCCGAGGTGCAGCTGCAGGGCATCGCGGTGCGCAAGCAGTCCACCGACTTCGTGCAGGTGGTGGCGCTGCGGTCCCCCAACGGCACCTACGACGCCGACTTCCTCTCCAACTACGCCGACATCAACATCGTCCAGACGCTGCAGCGCATCCCGGGCGTGGCCCAGGTGCAGAACTTCGGCCTGCGCCAGTACTCGATGCGCATCTGGCTGGACACCCCGAAGCTCGCCGCGCTGGGCATCGCGCCGCAGCAGGTGGCCGCGGCCGTGGCCGAGCAGAACCGCCAGGCGGTCGGCGGCAAGGCCGGCGCCGCGCCGTCGGTGGACGAGCCGGCGTTCGCGATGCAGGTGCTGACGCGCGGACGACTGGAGCAGGTCAAGGAGTTCGAGGACATCGTGGTGCGCACCGGTCCCGAGGGCACGGTGTTCCTCCGCGACGTGGCGCGCATCGAGCTGGGTGCGGCGAACTACTCCTCGGCCGGCAGGCAGGACGGCAAGGACGGCGCGCTGCTCGGCGTGTTCCAGCTTCCCGGGTCGAACGCCTTCGAGATCGCCAGGGGGATCGACGCCGCGATGAAGTCGCTCCAGAAGGACTTCCCGAGCGACATCGAGTACGTCATCAACTACGACACGACGCGCTTCGTGCGCGCGTCGATCGCCGAGGTGGTGCAGACGTTCTGGGAGGCCGCGGCGCTCGTCCTGGTCATCATCTTCCTGTTCCTGCAGAGCGCGCGCACCACGCTCATCCCGATGATCGCGATCCCCGTGTCGATCATCGGCACCTTCGCGGTGATGCTGGCGATGGGATTCTCGATCAACACGCTGACGCTCCTGGGACTGGTGCTCGCGATCGGCATCGTGGTCGACGACGCGATCGTCGTGGTCGAGAGCGTGGAGCGGAAGTTCGAGCACGGCGAGACCGACCCGGTGAAGGCGACGTCCGAGGCGATGAAGGAGGTGGCCGGCCCGATCGTCGCCACCACGCTGTCGCTCGCGGCGGTGTTCGTGCCGGCGGCGCTGATGCCGGGGATCACCGGCCAGCTCTACAACCAGTTCGCGATGACCATCGCGGTGTCGGTGGTGATCTCGGGCATCAACTCGCTGACCCTGAGCCCGGCGCTGGCGGCGCTCTTCCTGCGGCCGCGCAAGCCCAAGGACACCGGGTTCTTCGGCGCCTTCAACCGGACGTTCGCGCGCACCGAGCGCGCCTACGAATCGATGGTCGGCTGGCTGGTGCGGCGCTGGGCGGTCGCGATGGGGATCTTCGCGGCGGCCATCGCGGCGGCCCTCTTCCTGGTCACCACCGCGCCCACCGCCTTCGTCCCCGACGAGGACAACGGCTACTTCTTCGTCGCCTACCAGCTGCCGCCCGGCAGCCCGCTCGAGCGCACCATGCAGGTGGCCGACCAGGTGCGCGCCGTCCTGGAGACGCAGCCCGAGATCGAGACCATCATCGAGATCGACGGGCAGAACTTCATCGCCGGCGCGCCGCAGTCAAACAGCGGCGTCCTCATCCCGGTGCTCAAGCCGTGGGACGACCGCCCGGGCGCGGGCAGCACCACCACCGCCATCGTGCAGCGGCTGCAGCCCATGCTCTGGATGATCCCGGGCGCCAACGCGTTCGCCTTCAACCCCCCCTCCATCCCCGGCCTCGGCACCGTGGGCGGCTTCCAGCTGCAGCTCGTCGACCGCGCGGGCCTCGGCACCGACCGGCTCTTCCAGGCCGCCCAGGACGTGATCGCCGCCGCGCGCGAGCGCCCAGACCGGATCGCGGGCCTGGCCACCTTCTTCCAGAAGGACGTGCCGCAGGTGTGGCTCGAGATCGACCGCGTCAAGATGCAGCGCCTCGGCATCACCGTGGCGGATGCCTTCGCGGTGCTGCAGCTCAACTTCGGCAGCGCCTTCATCAACCAGTTCAACCGCTTCAACCAGGTCTACCAGGTGTACGTGCAGGCCGATGCGCCCTACCGCATGACGCCCGAGGACCTTGGGCAGCTGTACGTGACGAACCGCGCCGGCCAGCCCGTCCCCTTCAGCGCCTTCGCGGAGGAGAAGACCACCGTCGGCCCCGACAACCTGCCGCACTACAACGTCACCGACACCATCGCGCTGAACGGCGCCGGCGCGCCCGGCGTCAGTTCGAGCGAGGCGCAGGACTTCATCGAGGACGCCTGCGCGCGCGTGCTGCCGAAGGGCATCACCTACGAGTGGACGGGCATCGTCTACCAGGAGCGCAAGTCCGCGAACGCGGCGCCCATCGTGTTCACGTTGGCGATCGTGGCGGTGTTCCTGTTCCTGGCCGCGCAGTACGAGAGCTGGACGCTGCCGGTCCTGGTGGTGATCGCCGTGCCGTTCGCGGCGCTCGGCGGCATCCTCGGGCTGCGCCTGTGGGGCCTGCCGGTCGACGTCTACGCGCAGATCGGGCTGGTGATGCTCATCGGCCTGGCGGCGAAGAACGCCATCCTCATCGTCGAGTTCGCCAAGGAGTCCTCGGACCGCGGGCGCTCCCCCATCGAGGCCGCAATGGACGCCGCGCGCCTGCGCCTGCGGCCGATCCTGATGACCGCCTTCGCCTTCGTGCTGGGCGTGCTGCCGCTGGTGCTCGCCTCGGGCGCGGGCGCCAACTCGCGCCGGTCGATCGGCGTCACGGTGGTGTGGGGGCTGGCGGTGTCGACGCTCCTCTCGCTGGTGATCGTGCCGGTCTTCTACGCGCTCCTCGTCACCGTGCGCGACCGCCTGTGGGGCGGAGGCCGCGCGGTACCCTCGGCGCATGGCCCCGACCACTGACGCCGTCCCCGCCGTCACGCACGCCGAGCATCGCCAGCGCCGCGAACGCCTCCTGAAGGAGCTCGGCGGCGCCGTGGGCGTGGTTCTGGCCGGCGAGGCCGATCCGTCGCTCCACCACCCGTGGCGGCCGCATGCGCACTTCGAGTACCTGACCGGCGTCACCGACGAGCCGGGGGCGATGCTCCTCCTCGACCCCGCGCACCCGGTGGCCGCGAAGCGCGCGGTGCTCCTCCTGAAGCCCCTGAACCCGGAACTCGAGAAGTGGGACGGGTTCCGCCACGAGCTCGGCGCCGCGCTCCGCGCCCGCACCGGCTTCGACACGGTGATGCGCGTCTCCATGCTGCCGCGGCTTCTCCTGGAGGCCACGCGGCGCACGCGCGCCCTGGCCTGCCTCATGCCGCTCTCGGCCTGGAACGCGCCGGTCTCCGGCGACCTGGCCATCCTCCGGGCGCAGGCCGAGCGCGTGCCCGGCACGCGGATCGATGACCGCAGCGACCTGCTGCCCCGCATGCGCGCGGCCAAGAGCGCGGCCGAGATCGCCTGCATCGCCGAGGCCGGCCGGATCACCGCGCTCGGATTCGCCGCCGCGATGCGCTCGATGAAGGCAGGGATGAACGAATTCGACCTGCAGGAAGCCGTCGAGCACGCCTACCGCACCGGCGGGGCGCGCGAGCTTGCCTTCCGCACGATCGCGGGCGGCGGCTTCAACGCCACGGTGCTGCACTACCACGCCAACGACCGCCTGCTTGCGGCGGGCGAGCTGGTGGTCCTCGACAGCGGCGCCAGGTACGCCGGCTACTCCGCCGACGTCACGCGCACGCTGCCGGTCGGGGGGAAGTTCTCGCCGCGCCAGCGCGAGCTGTACGAGATCGTCCTGCGCGCGCAGGAAGCCGCGATCGCCGCGGTGAAGCCGGGCGCGACGCTCGCCGACATCGACGCCGCCGGGCGGGCGGTGATCAACGACGCCGGCCTCGGCGACGCCTTCATCCACGGCATGGGGCACCACCTCGGGCTCGAGACCCACGACGCCTCGCCGGACGCGCCGCTCGAGGAAGGCGCGGTGGTCACCATCGAGCCGGGCGGCTACCTGCCGGGCGAGTCGATCGGCATCCGGATCGAGGACGACGTGGTGGCCACGGCTTCAGGGCCCCGCGTCCTCACGTCGGCGATCCCGAAGTCGATCTCGGACGTCGAGCGCGCGATGGCCGGCTGACGACCATTCAGTTTCGGTTCAACCGACAGACAGGAAACCGAAACCGAACGCTTGGAACCGATGCTTATCAGCATCGTGTTTCGCTTCCGCACCGTCTTCGTCAGCGACCTGCACCTCGGGTTCCGTGGAACCCGGGCCGAGGAGTTCGCCGCGTTCCTGAAGCGCGTGGAGTGCGAACGCCTCTACCTCGTCGGGGACATCGTCGACATGTGGGTGCTGCGCCAGCGCTGGCGGTGGCCGGCCACCCACAACCAGGTGGCACGCCGGCTGCTCAAGCTCGCCAAGCGCGGCACGCGCGTCATCTACGTGCCCGGAAACCACGACGAGTCGCTGCGGCCCTACGCGGGCATCGACCTTGCCGGCATCCGCATCGCCACGCAGGCGGTGCACCGGCTGGCCGACGGCCGACGGGTCCTGGTCTGCCACGGCGACGAATACGACCTGGCGGTGCAGCACTCGCGGCTGCTCTCGATGATCGGCGGACTGGGCTACGACTACCTGGTGGCCCTCAACCGCGCGGTGAACTCCGCGCGCGCCCTGGTCGGCCTCCGGCGCTGGTCGTTCTCGCAGGCGATCAAGCGGAAGGTGAAGGGCGCATGCACCTTCATCTCGCGCTTCGAGGACGCGTTGATCGACGAGGCGAAGCGGCGCGGGCTCGACGGCGTGGTGTGCGGGCACATCCACGATCCGCGCCTGGAAACCCGCCCCGACGGACTCACCTACGCCAACTGCGGCGACTGGATCGAGCGCGCCACCGCCCTCGTGGAACACGAGGACGGGACGCTCGAGATCGTCGACGTGGAACGCATGCTCGCCGCCTCCGGCTGGACGCCCGAGCGGCACGAGGAACCCGAGGCGATCGCCGACGAGGAGCCCGTCCTTGCGCAGTGACGCCCACGAGGGAGGGCTCCGGGCGATCGACGTGGCCTTCTGCTCGGCCGCGGTGGGCTGCGGCCACACGCGCGCAAGCGTGGCCATCCACGATGCGCTGCAGGCGCGCGGGCAGCTTGGCGGCGCCACGTTCGTCGAGGCGCTCGACCACGCGCCGGGGTGGTTCACGCGCGCCTACCGCGACGGCTACCTGCGTGCCGTGCGGCACCTGCCGCGCCTGGTCGGTGCCATCTACGACCGTACGGACGTGCCGCGCCGGGACCGGCGCGCGCTGGCGCCCATCCTCGACCGCTCCGAGGATTCGGTGCTGCGCGCCTTCCGCGCCCACCCTTCCCTGCACGCGGCCGATGCGGTCGTCTCCACGCACTTCCTGACGACGGCCGTGCTCGGCCGCATGCGCCTGCGCGGCGAACTGCGCGCGCCCGTCGTCACCGTGGTCACCGACGAGCATCCGCACGCCGTGTGGCTGCACCCCGGCATCGACCTGACCTGCGTGGCAAGTGACGCCGCGTACACGTCGGCCATCGAGGGCGGGCTCGATCCCGACCGCGTGGCGGTGACCGGCATCCCGGTCGATCCGCGCTTCTGCATGGCCGCGTCCGGGGCGATCGCGGGCACCGACCGCGCCGCGCGCCCGATCGTCCTGGCCTGCGGCGGCGGGCAGGGGCTCGGCGACCTGGCCGACGCGGTGAACGCGATCGTCGCCGCACGGGCGCCGTGCACGGTGGTGGCGGTCGCCGGCCGCAACGCCATGCTCGAGGCCACGCTGCGGCGGATCGCCGCGGCCGCCACGGGCATGACCGAGGTCCGGGTCCTTGGCTACACGAATGCCATGCACGCCCTGATGGCAGGTGCCGACCTGATGGTCGGAAAGCCCGGTGGCCTCACCACCACCGAGGCGCGCGCCATGTCGCTTCCGATGCTCCTCCTGCGGCCGATTCCCGGCCAGGAGGAACGCAACGCCCGCATGCTGGTCGGCCGCGGCGCCGCGGTGCAGCTGGCGCGCGCGGCGGACGCGGGACGCGCGGTGCGCGAGATCCTCGCAGACCCAACGCGCCTCGCATCGATGCGCGCGGCCTGCGGCGCCATCGGCCGGCCGCGCGCCGCGTTCGACGTGGCGCGCCGCGTTGCCGAAGCCGCCGACGCGGCCACCGCCGGCCCGGGCTCACGGCCCGGCTGGCGGCGTTCGCCGTTCTGAGGCCTCTCGCTCAGATCACCGAGTCGTGGGTCGGCACGTTGTGCGCCGGCGCCGTGTTCAGCTGCACCAGCCGGTCGCCCTGCACCTGGCGCGCCGAGCGCGGGTCCACGTAGTCGCTGTGGCACGACGCCGTGCCCGCGCCGGCACCCACGGCCTGGCGGGTCTTCGATGCCAGGCGGTGGATCTCCTCCGGCGAGAGCACGCCCCGGCGCTCCAGGATCTCCTGCTGCTCCGGCGTGAGCGCGGCGCTGCGCACCGGGCGATCACGGCGGTACTCGTCGGCCTTGCCACTGGCAAACTCCTGGATCTCCTTTGAGATGCGCACGCTGCACCAGTCGTGCCCGCACATGGCGCAGAAGTCGGTGTCCACGTCGAGGTCCTCGTCGTGGTAGGCACGCGCGGTGTCGGGGTCGACGCTGAGCTCGACGTGGCGCTCCCAGTTGCGGGCGGCGCGCGCCTGGGTGAGCTCGTCGTCGCGGTCGCGCGTGCCGTGGATGCCGAGCGCCACGTCCGCCGCATGCGCGGCGATCTTGTAGGCGATGCATCCCTGCTTCACGTCGTCCTTCTTCGGAAGCCCCAGGTGCTCCTTGGGCGTCACGTAGCAGAGCATGCTGGCGCCGTGGTATCCGGCGGCCGTGGCGCCGATGCAGCTGGTGATGTGGTCGTAGCCCGGGAAGATGTCGGTCACCAGCGGCCCCAGCACGTAGAAGGGCGCGCCGTGGCAGAGCCGGCGCTGCAGCTTCATGTTGAACTCGATCTGGTCGAAGGGCACGTGGCCCGGGCCCTCGATCATGACCTGCACGCCCTGTCGCGAGGCGCGCTCGGTGAGCTCGCCCAGCGTGGTCAACTCGGCCAGCTGCGCGCGGTCGGTCGCGTCGGCGAGAGCACCGG
>JBJTJU010000013.1:0-2724 GCA_046096165.1 Phycisphaerales bacterium
CGACCGCGCGATCGTGCGCACGGCGCGCGAGGTGCCGACCGTGGTCGCGGCGCCCGCGGAGGCGATCGCGGCGGGCGCGCGCGAGGCGGAGGCCCTGCGAACGCACGGCATCGACGTCCTGGCCGCGGCCGACGAGGGCGCGCTGCTCGCGGAGCTGGGCCGGCGCGGCGTGGCGACCGTCTTGGTCGAGGCGGGCAGAGGCCTGGTGCGGCCGATGGTGGCGCGCGGGCTGGTGAATGCCGCGTGGGTGTTCACCGCGCCGCACGAACTCGGGGATGCAGGGCCGCGCAGCGCGGCGCCGATGACGGCGGCCGAGCTGTCGCGCCTCGACTGCGCCTGGACGGGCCGGCGCGGCGACGACCGCGTGTCGCTCTACCTGTTCCCGGCGTAGGCGGCCGGGTCGGTGGCGACGTCGAAGCCCGCGGGGTGGACGCGCAGCACGCCGTCGAGGCCATCGAGCGCCCACTGGCCCGCCTGCTCGCGCGCGACGCGCACGTCGGCGATCGGCTGGTCCCCGGAGCCGACGAGGCGGAACGTGCCGAGGACGAGCTCCGTCGGGGCCTGCTGGAACGCAATGGCCGGCGCACGCGCCTCGCACAGCTGCGCAAGCAGCCGGCGCACGCGGTCGCGGTCGGCCGGAACGGCGCCCGATGCCTCGGCACCGGCGCCGACGCGGAGCGTCCACGCGTCGAGCGCGCGTTCGGCGGTCCACGGCACGGCCGCGGAGCCCTCCGGCGGCATGAACTCGATGCGGCGCACGTCCGCGGGCACCGCCGCGCAGCCGCGCGGATCGATGAAGAACGCCGGCGGTGGGAACAGGGCCGCGAGCGCACGGGGCCCGAGCTGGACCACCGCGGGACGCCCGTCGATGCGGCCGAAGCGCTCCTGCGCGCCCTCGGCGACCGGGACGCCCACCTCGATCAGGCCGACGTCGGGGCCCGCGTCACCGGACGCACGCAGCCGCACCGACCGTTCCGGCGACGCCAGCCCGAATGCCGCGAGGTCCTTCGGCTCGTCGGCGACGAACGCGTCGGCATCGGCGCGCAGCAGTGCATCGAGGTATCCGCGCACCGATTCGGCATCGATGCGCGTCGAGAACGGCGCCTCGGAACGCCAGGCGCCGCCCGAGCGCACGATGACGAGCTGCTGCCCGGGCCCCGGGCCGTAGCGAAGCTCGAGCCGCGCGACGTCGGCGCTGGCCGCGTCATGCAGGCGCGAGGACCGCCACTGGCGCGGGTCGTCCTCGAGCGCGATCGCGTGCAGGCCGGCGTCCACGCTCGCGGCGTCGCCGCGACCGTCGACGCGCGCCCACGCACGGCCCGCGACCGTCCGGCGACCGAGCACCACCGTGCGCGACCCGCCCGGCCACGCGACCGTCACGCGCGCACGCGCCGGGTCGAGCCCGAGCGACACGCGCGCCTCGGGTTCGAGCGAGGCCGGGTCCACCGCGCGCGTCGATTCGAGCGATGCGAATGCGTCGATCACCATGCGGATCGCCGCCGCGTCGGCTGGATGCGCAAACGGCGTCGACTGCGACCAGCCCTCCGCCGAGCGCACGAACGCCAGGGTGGGCGCACCGGGGCGCTCGAGCTCCAGGCGATCGACCTGCTCGACGGGGATCTCGTCCACCGCGAAGAGCGGCTGGCGGACCACCCGGCCCTCGGACGCCGCGGGCCGGGCGCGCACGGCAAGCCATGCCGCCACCGCCACCGCTGCCAGGACGAGCGCGATGCGAAGCGCGCGTGCGCTCATGTGCGGAGCCTCCGACGGACGACGACGACGGCGCCCATCGCCGCCAACGCCGCGGGCAGCGCGAAGGCCTCGATCGTGCCGACCGCGGCCACCGTGGTGCGTGCCAGGCGCGGAAGCCGGGCAACCTCGCCGCCCGCGCCCGAGCCCGCCACCTGGTCATCGAGGCCTGCAAGCCACATCACGGCGTTCACCAGGAGGTCGCGGTTTCCCGGGTGACGCAGCGCGACGCGCCCGCCGCCGAGGGGGTCGGCCGCGTCGGCCACCGCGGTCGTGAGCCACGTGGGCGAACCGACGAGCACCGCGCGTGCCCCGCCCTCGCTTGCGGCGACCACCGGCACCGGTGCCGACAGCCGCTGCTCGTCGGGGACGCTGATGCGCGTCCGCACGTCGCGCCGCCAGTCGCGCTCGATCCAGCGTTCGGGCGACGGCTCGACCTCGCTGACCGCGGTGCATGCCGTGCACGCACCGTCGAGCTCGAGCGGCACCGGACGCTCGAGCCACAGTCGCTGCCCATCGACCGCGCGCCCGAGCGCACCGACGGTCACGCCGTCGACGATCGACTGTGCCGCGCGGGTCTCGGTGCGACCGGGACCGACGGGCACGGCCTCGAGCACGGTGCGCCCGGTCTGCGCGGTGAGCCCGCACGGGGCGAGCAGCGTGGCCCACGGATCCTGCTGCCCGAGCATCGGCAGCAGGCTCGGGCCCACGGTCAGGAGCACCGGCTGCGACTGCGTCACCAGGCGACGCGCGGCGGCGAGCAGCTCGCGCTCGCGCGGGCTCTCGACCGTCGCATCGCGATCGATCGGCGCCAGCACCACCCAGACGACCGGCCGGCCGGCGGGCACGGCCGGCTGCGGCGACTCGCCGGGGATCCACTCGCGCACCTCGACGCGCGCGGTGCGCAGGGCATCGGCGGCAGCGGCCAGGTCGGCGCGGTCGGGCGCGGGGCGCAGGATGCCGGGCGCGCCCGAA
>JBJTJU010000014.1:0-3697 GCA_046096165.1 Phycisphaerales bacterium
GGATGACCTGGACGGGGATGCCGCCCGGGCGCGTCCGACCTCCCCGAGCCCCGGTCGCGCCCGGGCGGCAGCCCCGGCCAGGGCATCCCCGCGGGGCCCAACCGCGGGAACAGCGGGGTGCGCGGCCTGGGGCAGGCGGCCATCCAGGTGGCGCGGCAGGAGATCGTCCTGAGCACGCCGTACTTCGTCCCCGACAGCCCGACCATGGCCGCGATGGAGGTCGCCGCGCGGCGCGGCGTGCGGGTGACGCTGATCGTGCCCCGCGCCAACGACAGCCTGCTGGCCGCGTGGGCGAGCCGCGCGAGCTACGGCCGGCTGCTCGAGGCCGGCGTCGAGGTGTGGGAGTACCGCCGGGGGTTCCTGCACTCGAAGACCATCTCGGTCGACGACGAGATGGGCATCATCACCACCGCCAACCTCGACCGCCGCAGCTACGAGATCAACTTCGAGACCACGGTGGTGGTCTACGACGACGCCTTCGCGGTCGAGGTGCGCCGGCTGCAGCAGTCCTACATCGCCGACAGCGTGCGGATCGACCAGGGTGCATGGGAACGCCGCAGCGTGGGCACGCGGTTCAAGGAGAACCTGGCGAACCTGATGGCGCCGCTCCTCTGACGCCGGCGCCGCGGAAGACGTCACGGCCGACGGTCACCGTCTGCCCGCGACGGACGTCGCAACCAACGGCAGACCGAACGGCGGGCTTCGAATCGCCGGGCGCACGCCGGAGCGGCCAGGTCACCCCCACGCTCAGGTCGTCACCCCACGCCGCCGGCACGCCGAAGTGCGCCTCGGTGGCCGCCGTCGACTGGAACGGTCCGCCCGACCAGACCCAGCGCCGCGCCAGGCACCGCCCCTGCCCCCACAGCTCGACCATGCAGCCGATGCCGTGCGACCCCGCCGGGCCCGGCGCCTCGGCACGCACCTTCACCCAGTCGTCGGGACGGTCGTGCACGTTGCGCAGCACCCGCACCGGGCCGTTCAGCTCGCCCACCACGATGTCCACGTCGCCGTCGCCGTCGAGGTCGTCGAACACCGCCGCACGGTCGCGGTGCGCGCCCAGGAGCCCCGGCCCCGGGTCGGCCACCGCCTCGAACCGCGCGCCCGCGCGGCGCATCACGAGCGGGGGCTGCGCGTACTCGGAGTCCATCGTGGCGCGGGTGGCCTGCGGGTAGACGTGGCCGTTGAAGACCACCAGGTCCTCGGCGCCGTCGTGGTCGAGGTCGGCGAACGCCGTCGCCCAGCCGAGGAGCGGGCGGCTCGGCGCACCGAGGCCGTACTGCGCGGTGCGGTCGTCGAAGAACCGGCCGTCGAGGTTCAGGTGCAGCGTGTTGGTGTCGCTCGAGAAGTTGGTGGTGAAGACGTCCGGGAAGCCGTTGCCGTCCACGTCGCCGACCGCGATGCCCATGGTGGCCTGCGCGGCGCCGTCGAGGTTCGTGGCGATGCCGGACTGCAGGCCGCGCTCCTCGAAGCGCATCGGCCCGCCCGGCTCGGTGCGGTTGGCGAAGAGCGAGTTCGGCTCCGAGTCGTTGGCGACGAGGATGTCCGGCCGGCCGTCATGGTCGAAGTCGCAGATGGCGAGGTTCAGCCCGAAGCCCGGGATGGCCCGCCGGATGCCCGCCGGCTCGCTCACGTCGCGGAACGTGCCGTCGCCGAGGTTCTCGTACAGGAGGTCGGCGCGTGCCGTGAACCCGTTGGGGCCGGGCAGCACCACCATGCCCTTGAACTGCGCGGACGGAGGCGGGGACTTCGGGTCGAACTCCACGTAGTTCACGACGAAGAGGTCGAGGTCGCCGTCGGCATCGAGGTCGGCAAATCCGGCGCTGGTCGACCAGCCGGGGTCGCCGAGGCCCGAGCGCGCCGTGATATCCTCGAAGCGGCCGCCGCCGAGGTTGCGAAGCAGCACGTCCGGCCCAAAGCAGCACACGTACAGGTCGTCGCGGCCGTCACCGTCGACGTCGCCGACCGCCGCGCCGAAGCTCCATCGGGCGTGGCGCACGCCCATGCCGGCGGACACGTCGCGGAAGCGCAGGCCGCCGAGGTTCTCGTAGAGCCGCGCGCCCGGGCCGCGCTCCGGGGCCTCGAGCGTCGCACCGTTCGGGAAGAACAGGTCGCGGTCGCCGTCGCCGTCAAAGTCGATGAGCGCGATGCCGCCGCCCTTCACCTCCAGGATCGCGCTGGAGGGCATGTGGCCGCTCGTCAGCGTGAGGTCGATGCCGCTTGCGGCGGTGGCGTCCTCGAAGCGGATGGGGGGCGAGCCGGCGTCCCCGATGGCCTGTGGCGTGGACGCGGCGAGCGCGAACGCCGCCACGGCCGCGATGCGGGCGAGTACGCGCGCACGGACGGTGCTCACGGCGCCGCCTTCCCGGGCGCCGCGGCGACGCGTGCGAGCGCCGCCTGCTGCGCGGCGCGGGCCGCGGCGGCCTCCGCGGCCTTCCCCTGCCGGTCGAGCACGCGCGCGAGCTTCGCCCACGCCTCATGGTGGTCGGGCCACAGCACGACGGCCGCGCGCGCATCGCGCTCCGCGGACTCGAGGTCACCGCGGCGCAGCGCGACATCACCCAGCCGCGCGTGGCACTTGGCGCGTTCCCTTGGGGTGGTTGCGCCGGCATCGCCGCCGGCGCGCTCGAGCAGCTCGAGCGCCCGCCGGAACCGTCGCTCGGCCTCGTCGACCTCGTCCTGGTCGAAGGCGATCAGCCCCAGCGCGAACTGGGTGTCGTCGTACTCGGGGAACGCCGCGGCGTGCTGCTCGAACGCGGCGCGCGCGCCCGCCAGGTCACCGAGGTAGTAGCGGCACCAGCCGAGGTAGTGCGGCACGTGCGGCGACTCGGCGAACGCACCGTCCGGCGCGGCATCGGCGCGCTCCAGGAACGCCAGCGCCTCGGCGTGGCGCTTCTGCTTGTGGAGCGCGAGCCCGAC
The DNA here is from genome assembly GCA_046096165.1 of Phycisphaerales bacterium. Classification (GTDB taxonomy): domain Bacteria; phylum Planctomycetota; class Phycisphaerae; order Phycisphaerales; family SM1A02; genus UBA966. The sequence continues at coordinate 2,917 of JBJTJU010000014.1, forward strand.
GTAGAAGGTGGCGCGCAGGTTGGCCGGCTCGGCGCCCGCCCACCGCCGCGCCGCCAGCTCGGCGGCGGCGAAGTCCCCGCTCCGGAGGGAGGCGCGTACCCCATCGACCGGCGCGGCCTGGGGGATGGGTGCCGCCCGGCTGCCAGCCATGCTGGCCGCGACCGCGAGGCAGCCGATGGCCCGCGCCAGCCGATCCCAGCGTGGAAAACGCGCGATTTGAGGCACGTCCCGAGTATATGGATGGTTTGCGGACGTTCCGACCGCCGCGCGGACAGGTTGGGCTACAGTGAAAGGGTCGAATTCCCCGTGTCTTATGGGATCCTCGACCGGCGGCTGACCATACTGTTGAAGGGGTGCGCGCCGCCGCACCCCGTCGGTTCGTGACATGACCCAGACCACGACGAACTCTCGCATGGCCGCGCTGTTGGCATCGCTCGCGATTGCCGGCGCGGGACATGCCCTGCCCGGCGGAACGCTGGAACTCCAGCCGAAGGCCGGTTCGCCGCTGCGCGAACTGACCGCCCTGCAGCGCGCACGATTCGAGCTCGGCGCACAGCTCTACTCGACGCCGATCCCCGCGCTCCAGGGCATGGGGCCGATCTTCAACAAGACCAACTGCGTGTCCTGCCACTCCACGCCCCGGGGCGGCTGGGGCAACGCGGCCGTCACCCACTTCGGCATCGTCGACGAGAAGGGCTACTTCCACATGGTGCCCGGCGAGTCGCAGAGCCTGCTGCAGGACTTCTCGGTGAGCGAGGCCTGCAAGGAGCACATCCCGCAG
>JBJTJU010000015.1:0-6986 GCA_046096165.1 Phycisphaerales bacterium
TGCGGCAGGATCGGCGCCAGCATGCGGATCAGCCCCTCGGCCACCGTGCGCATCGCGCGCTGCGTGGCGCGCCGGCGCGGGCCGTCGGCAGGGTCGCAGTACAGGCGGTCCTTGGTCGCCGCGAACCAGGTGGCGCTGAGCGCCGAGTTGCAGAAGTCGAAGATCGCCACGTGCGCGTCGCGGAAGTTCGCCGTGCGGCACGCCTCGATCACCGTGCGCTGCACGCGGGCGTACTCGGCGAGCGCCCAGCCGTCGATCGACGCCGGGTCGGTGGCCGCCACCCGCGCGGACTCGTCGGGCGCAGGCACGTGGTCATGCAGGTTGCTCAGCAGGTAGCGGAGCGTGTTGCGCACCTTGCGGTATCCGTCGCCCGCGGTGGCGAAGAACGACATGTCCACCTTGATGTCCGCCTCGTAGGGGACGCCCGAGGCCCACCAGCGGCACACCTCGGCGCCGGCCTGCTTCAGCAGGTCCTCGACCTCGATGGTGTTGCCGAGCGACTTGGACATCTTCTTGCCGTCCTTGTCGACGATGAACCCGTGCGTCACCAGGGCCCGGAAGGGCGGCCGCCCCGTCGCACCGAGCGCCGGCAGCAGGCTCAGCTGGAACCAGCCGCGGTGCTGGTCGGATCCCTCCAGGTACATGTCGGCGGGGAATGCGAGGCCACGCTCGCGCAGCACCGCGTTCCAGCTCGAGCCCGACTCGAACCACACGTCGAAGATGTCGTAGAGCTTGGCGAGGGACGCCAGGTCCACGCCCTTCGGAGCGTCGGGATCCGCCCCCGGCGACCAGTGCGCCAGCAGCTCGGCCGGCGTCTCGGTGAACCAGGCGTCGCTGCCCTTCTCGCGGAAGCGCGTCGCCACCGCGCGCACGCTCGCGGGCGTCAGCAGCACCTGCCCGTCCGGGGTGCGGAACGCCGGGATCGGCAGGCCCCACGCACGCTGGCGGCTCAGGCACCAGTCGGGACGGCTCTCCAGCATGCCGCGCATGCGGTTCCGGCCCCACGGCGGCACGAAGTCGATCCCGCCCTCGGCGGCGCCCTTGCCGGTCGCATCCAGCGCCATGGCGCGCAGCGAGCGGCCGTCGCGGCGCGTCGGGCGGTCGACGCCGATGAACCACTGCTCGGTGGCACGGAAGATCACGGGCGTCTTCGATCGCCAGTCGTGCGGGTAGGAGTGCGTGAAGACGTGGTCGTGGTAGAGGTGGCCGCTCGCGCGCAGCCGCTCGGTCACCTCGCGGTTGGCGTCCCACACCGACATGCCGCGCAGCCACCCGGGCACGGTGTCGTCGTAGGTGCCGTCGTCGCGCACCGGGCAGTAGGTGTCGAGCCCTTCCTTCAGGCCGGTTCGGTAGTCCTCGGTGCCGTGGCCCGGCGCGGTGTGCACCAGGCCCGTGCCGTCCTCGAGCGTCACGTAGTCGGCGGCCACGATGCGTCCCGTCCGGTCGCAGAACGGATGGCGGTAGGAAAGCCCGACCAGCGCGCTGCCGGGCGCCTCCGCGATGACGCGCACCTGCTCGCTGCCCGCAAGCTTCGCCACCTTCGGAAGCAGGTCGGCCGCCATCACCGCCACGTTGCCGTCCACCTCGGCCACCGCGTAGCGGAACTCCGGGTGCACCGCGATCGCCAGGTTCGCCGGAAGCGTCCACGGGGTGGTCGTCCAGATGGTGAAGCTCGGCGTGCAGTCGAGCTCGCACCCGAAGGCGCGCTCGACCGCCTCGCGGTCGGCGGCCTCGAAGTCGACGTAGACCGACAGGTCCTGGCGGTCCTCGTACTCGAGCTCGGCCTCGGCCAGCGCCGTGCGGTTGGCGATCGACCAGTGCACCGGCTTGAGCGCGCGGTACACCAGCCCCTGCTCCACCAAGTCGGCGAAGTCCTCGAGCACCGCGCCCTCGAAGGCGGGCTTCATGGTCAGGTACGGGTCGGCGTAGTCGGCGAGCGTGAGGAGCCGCTGCATCTGCCCGGCCTGCAGCTTCACGAACTTCTCGGCGTACGCCTGGCACTCTCGGCGGATCACCATGCGGCGCTGGTCGTCGGGCAGCTCCATCACCTTCTGGAGCTTGCCCTTCTCGTTCATCTCCGTGACCACCTTGTGCTCGATCGGCAGCCCGTGGCAGTCCCATCCCGGCACGAACGGCACCTGCATGCCGTCCATCAGCCGCGCACGCACGACGATGTCCTTGAGCACCTTGTTCAGCAGGTGACCGAGGTGGATCGACCCGTTGGCGTACGGCGGCCCGTCGTGGAAGCCGAAGGCCGGCGCACCCGCCCGCGCCGCCTGCACGGCGGCGTACAGCCCCTCGTCCTGCCAGCGCTTCACCGTCTGGGGCTCGGCCTGCGCCAGGTTCGCCTTCATGGCGAAGTCCGTGCGCGGCAGGTTCAGCGTGGCCTTGTAGTCGGGCATCGGTCGCTCAGTCGAAGTCCGGCTCGGACCCGGGCTTCACGTTCTCGTCGAGGTAGCGCTGGAAGTCGCCCATCTTGTACGAGACGAAGCAGAAGACATGGTGGAGCGTGAACCACTCCGGGTCGGAGGGATCCTTGTCCAGGTCCTGTCGGAGGCGGTTGAGTTCGGCGAGGACGCGTTCGGCCTTCATCGGTGGGTTCCGGGGCGCGAAGTGTAGGTCAGTGCGCGTGGCCGGCGTGGTCGTGGCCGGCGTGGTCATGCCCCGCATGGTCGTGCCCTGCCTCGCCGTGCTCCGCGTGGTCGTGGCCGGCGTGCGTCGCGGCCTCCAGCCGCCCGATCGCCAGCGCCATCCCCAGCCCCAGCAAGAGGGCCACCGACAGCGCGACGCGGTCATGCCGGTGGAACTGGACCTCGGGCAGGATGTCGGCCGCGGCGATGCAGAGGAACGTTCCCGCCGAGAACGCGAGCGCCAGCGGCACCAGCGACCCGGCGTCGCCCGACGCCGTCACGCCCGCCAGGAAGAGCGCCGCGCCCGCCGGCACCAGGAGCGCAAACAGCGCACTCACCAGGAACGCCTGGCCGCGGCTGCCGCCGCCCGCCGAGAAGAGCGTGGCGATGGTCATGGCGTCGAACGGCTTGTGCAGGAGGATCACGAGGAACGTGCCGATGCCGGCAATCGCCCCGGAGTCGCCCATCGCCGACCCTGCCTCGATGCTCGCGGCAAGCGCCACGCCCTCGAGCAGCGAATGCAGGCCCATCCCCACCGCCGCCCCGGCCCACGTCAGCCGCCCGACGCCGCCGGCGTGCCCGCCATGCGGATGGTGGTGGCCGGGGTGCCCGTGGTGTGGGTCGTCGCACGGCGGCTCCGGCGCCTCGTGCTGGTGGAAGTGCGCGAAGCGCTCCAGGAAGAACATCGCCACGAAGCCGAGCGCGAGCGCCAGCATGAGCGGGTCGAACTGGCCGTGTCCCCCGGCGCCGGCACCCGAGGCCGCGCGTGCCATCAGCGCATGCGGCAGCATGTGGAAGACGGCGACGCCGAGCATCACGCCGGACACGAAGCTGAGCCCCAGCTGCAGGCGCCGGTGCGTCAGGCGCACCCACAGCGGCACCGCCCCGCCGAGGAACGACGCCGCCACGATGGCGGCACAGAAGACGAGGAGTGCGGTCTGTGGTCCCATGGGAAGCCGAAGCCGGGACACGATACTTCTCGCCCCGGGAGCCGCCGGCGCGCCCCTCGGAAGCCACCTTGAAGCGGGTTCGGGGCGCGGATAGACTCTTCCGTTCGACCGCTGGGGTGGTAGCTCAATTGGAAGAGCGCCTCGGTCGCATCGAGGAGGTTGTGAGTTCGATCCTCATCCACTCCACTCGCCGGCCCGTCCCACTGGGGCGGGCCGGTTCGCTTCCCGGGCGCCGACGCTCGTACCATCGACCCCGATGAGCGCTGGCGGCACCTACAACCGCGACACGCCGGCCATGCGGCAGTACGACCGCTTCAAGCGGGAGCACCCCGGGTGCCTGCTCCTCTTCCGGATGGGCGACTTCTACGAGCTGTTCGACGACGACGCCGTCCTCGCCCACCGGGCCCTGGGCATCACGCTCACCGAGCGAACCAAGGGCCAGCCCATGGCGGGGGTTCCCTTCCACGCCGTCGAGGGCTACCTGCGGCGCCTCGTCGAGCAGGGCCACCGCGTGGCCGTGTGCGAGCAGCTGCAGGACCCCTCCGAGGCGAAGGGCGTGGTCGAGCGCGGGGTCACGCGGGTCATCTCCCCCGGCACCCTGGTCGATGAGGCGCTCCTCGACGACGCACGGAGCAACCGGATCGCGGCCGCCTGGATCGATCCCTCCCCCGGCGGGCGCGCGGGACTGGCCGCCATCGAGCTCTCGACCGGCGAGTTCCTGGTCGACCGCTGCGACACGGCGCTCCTGCCCGACGCACTGGCGCGCCTGGCGCCGAGCGAGCTGCTGGTCCCCGAGTCGCGCACCGACGACGACCGCGAGGCGCTGCGGCCGGCGATGGCCGCGGCCGGCTGCGCGTCGGTCGAGGGACCCGCGTGGATGTTCCGGGCACCCGACGCCGCGCGCGTCCTGCGCGAGCACTTCGGGGTGCGCACGCTCGAATCCTTCGACCTCTCCGACGACGACCCCGCGGCCACCGCGGCAGGCGCGCTGCTGCGCCACCTCCTCGACGCCCAGCGCGGGGTGGGCGCCGACCCATCGATGCCCGCGCCGAGCAGGCGCCCGCTCGCGCACCTGCGCCCGCCGCGGCGCGTGGCGCGCGGCGCGACCGTGGTGCTCGATGCCACCACCCTCCGCAGCCTGGAGGTCGAGCGCACCCTGCGATCCGGCGGCACCGAGGGCACGCTGCTCTCGGTGCTCCAGCGCGCCCGCACGCCGATGGGCCGGCGACTGCTGCGCGAGTGGACGTGCGCACCCCTCGGCACGCGCGCGGCGATCATCGCGCGCCAGGACTCGGTCGCGGCACTCGTCGCCGACGAGGCGATGCGTGAAGCGCTCCGCGCCGCCTGCGACGGCGTGCAGGACGTCGCGCGCATCGCCGGGCGCATGGCGATGGGACGCGCCACCCCGCGCGACCTCGTGGCCCTCGGGCGTTCGCTCGGCCAGGCGCCCGCCCTCCGAAGCGCCCTCGCCGAGGCCCCCGCGTTCGCCGCGCCACGTGAACGCCTCGCTGCCCTCTCCGCCGGCACGGGCGAGCTGGCCGCGCGCATCGCGCGCACCTGCGTCGAGCAGCCGCCCGCGCACCTGCGCGACGGCGGACTGGTCCGCGACGGCGCCGACCCCGAGGTCGACGAGTGCCGCACGCTGCAGCGGGACGCCACCGGCTGGATGGCCGAGTACCAGGCGCGGCTCGCCGCCGATGCCGGCATCCCCAGCCTGAAGATCGGCTACAACCGGGTGTTCGGCTACTACATCGAGGTGACGCACGCCCATTCGGCGAAGGTGCCCGCGGCCTTCACGCGCCGCCAGACCCTGCGCAACGCCGAGCGCTACGTCACGCCCGAGCTCAAGACCTTCGAGGACAAGGTGCTCTCGGCCGAGGGCCGCGCGGTCGCGCGCGAGCGCGCGGTGTTCGAGGCGCTCTGCGCCGAGGCGGCGGCGATGATGGCGGACCTCGCCGCCTTCGCCGACGAGGTGGCCGCGCTCGACGCGGCGGCGGGTCTCGCGGAGACCGCCGCGCGCCTGCGGTGGGTGCGGCCCGAGATCGTCGACGAGCCGGTCCTCGACGTGGCCGGCGGACGGCACCCGGTGCTCGATGGGCTGCTGCGCGAGCGCTTCGTGCCGAACGACGTCGAGCTCGGAACGCACGCGCAGCCGGCGCGGATCGCGCTGATCACCGGCCCGAACATGGCCGGCAAGAGCACCTACATCCGCCAGGCGGCGCTCATCGTGCTGCTGGCGCACATGGGCAGCTTCGTCCCGGCCGAGCGCGCGGTGGTGGGCATCGCCGACCGCATCTTCACCCGGATCGGCGCCAGCGACGAGCTACACGCCGGCCAGTCCACCTTCATGGTCGAGATGACCGAGACCGCGCGGATCCTGAACCACGCCACCGCGCGCAGCGTCGTGGCCCTCGACGAGATCGGCCGCGGCACCAGCACGCTCGACGGCCTGAGCCTGGCATGGGCGATCACCGAGCACCTCGCCGAGGCCGGGCCGCGCACCCTGTCCGCCACGCACTACCACGAGCTGACCGAGCTCAGCGACCGCCTGCCGCAGGTGCGCAACCTCCACGTCACCGTGCGCGAGTGGAAGGGGGACGTCGTCTTCCTGCACCGGATCGCCCCGGGCGCCACCGACCGCAGCTACGGCATCCACGTCGCGCAGCTGGCCGGATTCCCCGCAGCGTCGTGGCACGCGCGCAGCAGCTGCTCGGCACCCTGGAAGTGCAGACCGTCCCGCGGCCCGCACGTGGCGGGCGGGGCCGCGCGTCGCCCGCCGCGGCCGACGCGCCCGGCCTCTTCACCCCCGCGGAGACCATGTCCGATGCTTGATGCCCCGACCTGGAAGCGCGCGCATGCCGAAGGCGTCGCGTGGGACCGCTACCTCGCCATCCATGCGGCGCGGACCGCCGGCTGGACGTCGCACCTGGCCGCCGCCCGGCTCACCGAACCGCAGCGATCGCTCCTGGCGGGCTTCACCCGGCGCATGAACGTGCTGGTCCTGACCGGGGCATGGTGCGGCGACTGCGCCGTCCAGTGCCCGATGCTCGGCGCCATCGCCGCGGCCTGCCCCGCCGCGGACGTCCGGTTCCTGGAGCAGCAGGACCACATGGAGCTCGCCGAGCGGCTGCGCGTCAATGCGGGCACGCGCGTGCCTACGGTCGCGTGGTGCGCCGAGGACTTCGAGTGCTGCGCCATCCTCGGCGACCGCACGCTGGCCCGCTACCGCGCGATGGCCGCGCGCCAGCTGGGCGCGTCGTGCCCCCTGCCGGGCGCCCCGGTGCCGCCCGACGAGGCGGCCGCGACGATGCAGGGCTGGATCGACGAGTTCGAGCGCGTGCAGCTGATGCTGCGGCTCTCGCCGCGCCTGCGCCAGGTGCACGGGGACTGACGCGTGCACCGGCGC
>JBJTJU010000016.1:0-13492 GCA_046096165.1 Phycisphaerales bacterium
GTGCAGTCGTCGACGACGGGCGCGGGACGTGCCGCCAGGTCCGGCGCATGCTGCCGCGGCAGCGCGCGCAGGATGCGGTCGGTGCGCAGGAGCCGCCATCCGGCCATGGCGCCGCGGCCGAACCAGCGGTCCATCTGCGCGCAGGTGCGCGCCACCAGCGCCGCCAGGCCGGCGTCCTCGGGACCGGCGTCGACGCAGCTCAGGGACACGAGCGCCATGCCCGCGGGCGCGTAGTCCGCCGAGACGCTCGACATGCACGCGGCGTGGTTGACCGGTCCCCCGCCGGTGCCGTCGAGGACGACGATCGGCTCGCGCAACGGCCCCGGCAGCGCCCGCGCCTCGCACGCCCAGTGCATGGTGGTGGTGGCCGGCGACCACGTCACCGACGGATCGATCGACGGCGCGTGGCGCAGCGGCAGCGACGCCGCGGCCGCCGCGCTGCGGATGGTCAGCCGCTGACCTCGCGTGTGCGCACGGTCATCACGGCCGTCGACATCCTCGGCTGGATCTCGTTGCGGATGATCTCGACGCGGGCGCTGCGGTCGCCCTTTCGGAACTCGAGCACCGCCATCGAGGGCGAGAGCGTCTCGGCGTAGAGCTTCCACCCGGCCGCGTCGAAGCGGCCGCGGGTCTCCTGCACGCGCGCGGCGAGGTTCGGGACGTCCCCCTTGTAGGCGAACTGCCCGCCGGTCACCTGGTCGCCGCGCTGGACGATCCCCGACGAGTCGCGCGGCACCAGCCCGGGCACCTGCGGCAGGTCCGTGCGCAGCACGGTCTCGGGCTCGGACGCGCACGAGGCAAGGGCCACCGCGGCCAGGAACGCCAGAGTTGTCGCCGCGCGTCGCATCTGTCCGATACAAGGTAGCCGCGGCAGAATGCCCGCGCAGGGACGCGCCATGGGCCGAGGATTCGAACGCCAAGCCCGCACCTTCGCCGCGCTCACGCTGCTGAGCCGCGTGACGGGCCTCGGCCGCGACGCGCTGCTTGCGCGCGCGTTCGGCGCCGGCCCGCTCCTCGACGCGTTCAACTTCGCCTTCCAGGTGCCGAACCTCTTCCGCCGCCTCTTCGGCGAGGGGGCACTGTCGGCGTCGTTCCTGCCCGTCTATGCGCGGCTCGACCGCGACGACCCGGACGCCGCGCGCCGCTTCGCGGGCCTGATGCTCGCGATGCTCTCGGTGTTCCTCTCCGGGCTCACGATCGTGGGCGAGCTGGTGCTGTACTGGCTGGTCGGGTCGGACCCGCCCTCGGCGTTCGCGCTGCGGCTGGTGATGATCATGCTGCCATACATGCCGCTCGTGTGCCTGGTGGCGCTCGTCGGCGCGATGCTCCAGGTGCACGGCCGCGTGGGCGCGACCGCCGCGTCCCCAATCATCCTGAACCTCTGCATCATGGCCGCCGCGTTCGTGGGCAGCGATTGGTGGGAAGCGCTCGGCCTGGGACCGGCCGCCGGCGACCGCGGCCACGTCGAGCGCGTGGCGTGGAGCGTGATGGTGGCGGGCCTGCTGCAGCTGGCCGTCCACCTCTGGGCGCTGCGCCACCACCGCGTGCGCGCGCACCTGCGCCTGGCGCAGGACCGCGACCACGTGCGCGGCGTGGTGCTGCGAACGCTGCCCATGCTGCTCGGCCTGGGCGTCTTCCAGCTGAACACCTTCGTCGACAGCCTGGTGGCGAGCTGGCAGACGATGGTCGGCCCGACGATCCTCGGCGTTCCCTTCCCGCTTCGCGAGGGCAGCCTGACCTTCCTCTCGTATGCGCAGCGGCTTTACGAGTTCCCGCTCGGGGTGTTCGGCGTCGCCACCGCGACGGCGATCTTCCCGGCGCTCGCGCGCGAGAGCGACCGTCCCGACCAGTTCGTCGAGACGCTGCGCCGCGGGCTGCGCATGTCCTTCTATGTCGCGTTCCCGGCGAGCGTCGGGCTGGTCATCGTGCGCGAGCCGCTGGCCGCCGCCGTCTACCGCGGCGGCCGCTTCACCGCCGAGGACGTCTCGATGGTGGCATACGTGCTGGCCCTCTATGCGCCCGCCCTGTGGGCCTACGCGCTGCAGCAGATCGGCACGCGCGCGTTCTATGCCCTGGGCGACACGTGGACCCCGGTCAAGCTCAGCCTGTGGATGGTGGGGCTCAACTTCGCGCTCAACCTGGCGCTCATCTGGACGCCGCTCAAGGTCGGCGGCCTGGCGCTCTCGACCACCGTCTGCGCCACGATCCAGGTGATCGCGATGGCCCGGCTGCTGCGCCGGCGCACGGGCCCCATCATGGACCGCGAGACGGTCTCGGGCTTCGGGCGCACGGTGATGGCCACCGCGGCCATGGCGGCGGTCACCGTCCTCGCGTCGCTCGGCCTCGATTCGGGCGCGGGCTGGGCGTGGTCGGTGGCGTCGCTCCTGGTGCTGGCCGGCGTGGGCGCGATCGCCTACGTCGCGGCGTCGCGCCTGCTGCGCATGCCCGAGCTCGGCTGGACGCTGCGGCGCTGAGCGCGCCGCCCGCCGTCAGCGCGCGCCGGCGGGGGCCGGTGCGTCCGTCGGCGCGGGGGCGTCCATCGGCTTCATGGTCATCGGGTCGCGCAGCGGGAGCTCCGTGCGGCCGCCGGACCAGAAGTCCTTCATGCTCGCGCGCCCGCCCTGGTCGCCCTGGGAGATCTCGTCCCAGCGCCCGACGACCATGATGGCCATGTCGTCGAAGTTCAGGTACTTGCGGGCGACGCGCTGCACGTCGTCGGCGGTGACCTTCTGGATGTTCTCGCGGTACGCCTTCCAGTAGTCCGGGTCGCGCCCGGTCCACTCGTCGGCCACCAGGATGCCAAGGGTGGCGTCCTTGCTCGAGAACTGCCCGGGGAACGCCTCGATGAAGCCCTTCTTGGCGACGTCGAGCTCCTCGGCGGTCACCGGCTGGTCCTGCATGCGCTTGAACTCGTCGCGCATGATCTTGATCGCCAGCGCCACCGTCGGGTTCTTCGACTCGAAGGCGCCCGCGAAGGTGGAGGGGTAGTAGACGCCCGCGCCCATCCGCGAGCCCACGCTGTAGGCGAGGCCCTCGTTGGAGCGGATCTGCTTCATCAGGCGGCTGGTGAACCCGCCGCCGCCGAGGATGTCGTTCATCACCTCGGCCGCGAAGTAGTCGGGGTCGTCGCGCTGCAGGCTGCGGCGGCCGACGCGCACCTTGCCCTGCGGGATGTCCTTCGCCACGTGGTAGACGCCCGGCTTGAAGACGTGCGTCGGGGCCGGCGGGTTGGGGGCCATCTCGCCGCGCTTCCAGCCGTCCATCGCCGCCGCCAGGCGCTTGGCCATGTCGTCGGGGTCGAAGTCGCCGGTGACCGAGATGATCACGTTGCCGGGGTGCACCAGGCGCGCGTGCTGCGCGCGCAGGCGGTCCGGGGTGACCTGGTCCCAGCCGTCCTTGGTGGGCTGGCGGCTCTCGAAGCTGTCCTCGCCGTACATCACGTACTGCCACTCGCGCCCGATGATGGCGCCGGCGTCGTCGTTGCGCTGCTTCATGCCCTCGATCGCCTGCCCGCGCAGGATGTCCAGGCGCGCCTGGTCGAAGCCGGGGTTGCGCAGCATGTCGAAGAAGAGCTTCATGCTCTCGTCGAGGTTCGAGGACAGGCAGTTCATGGTCGCGGTGACCGCGTTGCCGCGCGCGCCGACCGTGGCCTGGGTGGCCAGGAAGTCGAGGCGCTCGTCAAGGTCGGCGGGCTTGACCGTGGCGGTGCCGCCGGTGCGCACCATCGCGGCCATCGCCTCGGTGAGGCCGGGGATCTCGGCCGGATCCATGTACGCGCCGCCCTTGAAGGTGAGCGTCAGCGTGACGAGCGGGAATTCCTTGCTCGGGGCCATGTAGACGGGCGTGCCGTCCGGCAGCGTGCGGCGGAAGTCCTTCGCGCTCGGCGGCGTGAAGTCGAGCGCCTTGAACGAGAGGTCCTCGGGACGGCCCGGCAGCTGCGCGCTGCGGTCGGCGGTCCACGCCCCGTCCTTCGAGGCGGGCTTCGCGGCGGCCTGCTTCGCGGCCGCCGGCTTGGCGGCGGCGGGGCGCGCGGCGGGCGCCGCCGCCTGCGCGGCAGGCTTCGCGGCGGCGGTCGGCATCGGTTCGGCGGCCTTGGGCGCGGACTCGCACGCGGCGACGAGCGCGATCGAGGCCAGGAGGGCGGCGTTCATGGTGGTCTTCATGGGGTGTGCTCGGTGGTTGGAAGGTGCGGTCGGGCGGCTCACTTGCCGGCCTCGAGCTCCGCGATGCGGTCGGTCATCTTCTTCTTCAGGTAGCCCAGCACCGGCGCCATCGCCGGCGGCACCTGCGCGGCCTGCGCGTCCATCTCGGCGAGGCCCTCCTTGAGCTTCGCGAGGTCGGTCTCGGCGCCGATCTTCTTCGCCCCCTGCCGGGCCATGCCCTGCATCGGCGCCGGCAGCGCCGCGAGGTCGGCGTCGACCTCGGCCTGCTCGCCGGCCTTGCGGACGTAGGTGGCCACCGAGCGGTTGTTCTTCCCGAAGTACGTGTTCGCCACGCGCTTCACGTCCTCGGCCGTCACGGCCTGGATCTTGGCGCTCTCCTTGTTGATCTCGCTCCAGTCGCCGAGGGCCTCGGCATAGGCGAGCTGGATCATCAGGAAGAAGTTGTTCTGCAGGCGGCGGTAGCTGTCGGCCATCGCCTGGTTCTTCACCTTCTGCAGCTCCTGCTCCGGGACGGCCTCCTTCTGCAGCTTCTCGAGCTCGGCGTACCACGCCTTCTCGAGCTGCTCCGGCGTGGCCTCGCCCTTGGTCTCGGCCGAGAAGCTGAACGCGCCCGCGTACTTGCGCGAGTCCTGGCGCGCGCTGGCGGTGCTCGCCACCTGGCTGCCCTCCACCATCGTCTTGTACAGCCGGCCGGTGCGGCCGTTGAGGACCGACGACATCACGTCGAGCGCGTACGAGTCCTTGTGCTGGAAGGGCACGGTGTGGTAGCGCACCTCGACCTGCGGCTGCGCCTCGGCCTCGGCCTGCATGCGCATCTCGGCGCGCTGCTCGGTCTCCAGGGTCACCACCGGCGGCGGGGCCTGCGTGCCCGGCTCGAGCCGGCTGAAGTACTTCGCGATCACCGGCTTCACCTCGGCGGGGTTGAAGTCGCCGACGATGATGCCCACGAGGTTGTTGGGGCGGTAGTACGTGTTCCAGTACTTCATCGCCTCCTCCATCGAGTAGCTGTTCAGGTCGCTCGGCCAGCCGATGACGGGCCAGGAGTACGGGCTGGCCATCCAGAACATGCTCTCGAACTGCTCCTGGAACACGCCGGTCGGCGTGCTCTCGGTGCGCAGGCGGCGCTCCTCGTGGACCACGTCGCGCTCGCTGTAGAACTCGCGGAACACGCTGCCGTCGAGCCGGTCGCTCTCCATCCACGCCCACAGCTCGAACTTGTTGCTCGGCACGTTGATGAAGTAGAAGGTCAGGTCGTAGCTGGTGAAGGCGTTCATGCCCGTGCCGCCCGCCTTGCTGTAGACCTGGTCGAACTCGTCCTTGACGATGGTGGCCATCTTCGCCTGGCCCGCCTTGACCGCCGCCAGCTCCTGGCGCATCGCGTCGGCGCGCTGCTTGCCCTCGGGGGTCGACGCATCGACCTTGGCGAGGTCGGCCTCGAGCCGCTTGATCACGTCCTCGCCCGCCTTGCCCTGCTGCTCGTCCATCAGGCGGCGCAGGTCGGTGCGCAGGGCGGCCAGCTCGGTGGTGTCGTTCTTCGGGTCCCACGGGTCGGCGATCTCGCCCTGCTTGAAGCGCTCGTACTGCACCGTCCAGGTGAGCTCGTTGATGCGGTCGCGCAGCAGCTTCTGGCGCGCGCGGTAGCCGGCGTCGCGCTGCGGGTCGCGGGTGCCGATGGTGTCGGTGCCCTTGAACATCATGTGCTCGAAGAAGTGGCTGATGCCGGTGATGCCCGGGCGCTCGTTGACCGAGCCCACCTTGGCGAGCCATCCGGCCGACACGGTGTTCGGCTGGTCGTGCCGGGGCACGAGCAGGAACTTCATGCCGTTGGGCAGCGTGAAGATCTCCGGCTCCACCTTCTGGGCAAGCGCGGCGGGCGCGAGGGACAGGACGGCGGCCAGGGCGGCGGCGATGTTGGCGAGGCGCATGGTTCGGAGTCTCCGAGGAAGTGCCCACGTGGTTCCGGGACCACGGATGGGCGGGACGGGGAGGGTACTTCCGCGTTTCCCTCGGGATGGGCGGTTGCGTGCGTCCCACCCGGGGATATCGTCTGAACACATGAGAGGCATCGCCAGACTCGTTCTCGGACGCGGCGCGCTTGCCGCCGCGGCACTGGCCGCGTTTGCGTGCGTGGCTCCGGCCTCGGCGCAGCTGCGCGTGGCCACCTACAACGTGGTGCAGATGAACGGAGACCCGGTGGCGGTGCGCACCGTGCTGGCGGCGATGCATTCCGACGACCGGCAGGGCTTCGCGACCGCAGTGGGCGTCTTCGTGTTCAACGAGGTGTCGCAGTCGGCGCTCGCCGCGCTCCAGACCGCCGTCAACGGCGCGGCGCCGGCCGGCATCACCTACGCGCTGGCCACCTACACCACCTCGAGCACGGAGAACGGCTCGGGCGGCGCGCGGGCCTGCTTCTTCCGCACCGACCTCCTCTCGGAGATCCCGTCCGGTCACGTGGACATCGCCACCGGCGGCGGCCGCAACACCGACCGCTGGCTCTTCCAGCTGAACGGCTACTCATCGACCGCCGCGCGCTTCTACGTGTACGGGTCGCACCTCAAGGCATCCACGGGGAGCGCGAACGTCGCCGAGCGCCTCTCCGGCGTGCAGGCCATCCGCGCCAACGCGGATGCGCTCGGTGCCGGCGTCCGGGCCATCTACGCGGGCGACATGAACTTCTACACCAACGCCGAGAGCGGTTTCCAGGCGTACGTGGCGCCCGGCAACGGCGCCGCCGTCGACCCGCTCGGCACCGCCGACTGGACGGGCGCATCCAACGCGTGGAAGCACACGCAGAGCCCGCGCACCATCCTCGCCGGCGGACTGGTGGGCGGCGGCATGGACGACCGCTTCGACCTGGTGCTGCCCACGCTGCAGCTGGCGGACGGCAACGGCATCTCCTCGATCGCCAGTTCCTGCCGGGCCGTGGGCAATGACGGCAACCACTTCGACCAGGCCGTGAACGCCGGCAACAACACCTATTTCCCCGGCAACGTGGCACGGTCGAACGCTTTGGCCAATGCGCTGCACGACGCCGCCGACCACATTCCCGTGCTGATGGACTTCACCGTGCCCGCGTGGAACACGGCCGTCCTCGGGACGGTCCCCGCGCGTGTCGTGCAGGGTGCCACCGCCACCGCCGAGGTGCGCGTGGCGAACGACGCGCCGGGCGACAACGCCGTGGGCGTCGACGCCCTCGACTACGCGGTCGCAGGCACGGGTGTGCTCTCGGGCACTCTCTCGGGCACCGCGGTGCTGACGCCCTCGTTCACCTCGGTGAACGTGCCGATCGTCACCACGACGGTCGGGCTGCGCACCGGCACTGCCACCGTCACCAGCGCCAACGAGGGCGTGCAGAACCCGAGCATCGCGCTCCCGGTCTCGGTTCGCGTGCTCCGTGCGAGCAACCCGTCGTTCTCGTCCACCTCGGATGCCAACTCGACCACCGTGACGTTCGCCGCGACGCTCGGCGGGCCGGCGGTTGACGTGGCGGTCCCGGTCTCGAACTTCGGCTTCACGGCGGACCAGTGCACCATGGACATCGACCAGGTGCAGATCCCCGCGGGCCGCTTCTCGCTGGTCTCCGGCACCGGCACCGGCCACGGCGCCACGCCCGCCACCGTCACCATCCGATTCAATCCGACGGGGCTCACCGCGGGCACCTACACCTCGACCGCGACGATCCTCACGAGCGACGAGAACATCCCCGGCGCAACGTCGGCGCAGGTGGTGGCGACGCTCTCGGCCACCGTGACGGGCGGCAACCCGGCCGACCTCAACGGCGATGGCCGCGTGGACGGCGCCGACCTCGGCCAGCTGCTCGCGGCATGGGGCACGCCCGGTCCCACCGACCTCGACGGGAGCGGCTCCACGGACGGCGCCGACCTCGGAATCCTCCTCACCAATTGGGGCTGATGATGCGACTCCTCCTCCGCGCCGGAGTGCCTGCGCTCGCCGCCGCGGCCGCGCTCGCGGCCCCGTGCTCCGCCGACACCGTCTCGCTCCGTCCCGTGGCCGATGGCACGCTCATCCAGCCCAACGACGGCAACCAGTACGCGCTGGGCGCTGCGTACAACATCTACTGCGGCCGCGTAGGCGTGAACGGCGGAAGCACGCTGCGCCGCGCGCTCGTGCGCTTCGACCTCTCGTCCATCCCCGCGGGAAGCCGCATCCTCTCCGTCAGCCTCCGTGCGTACATGAGCCAGACGAACTCCGGCTCGCACAACTGCGCGCTGCACCGGATGCTCGAGCCCTGGGGCGAGGGAACCAGCTTCGCCTTCGGGGGCGGCGGCACCGCGCCCGAGGCGAACGACGCCACGTGGGTGCACCGGTTCTGGCCGGCCACCACCTGGTCCGTGCCGGGCGGCGTGTTTGCGCAGGCATCGAGCGCCGTGAAGCCGGTGGCCGGCGCCGGCAGCTACACGTGGTCCACCACCGCTGCGCTGGTGGCCGACGTCCAGGCCTGGGTGAACAGTCCCGCGCAGAACTATGGCTGGGTGTTGGTCGGGAACGAGGCCACGCTCGAGAGCGCCAAGCGTTTCGAGAGCCGCGAGTCGGGCGACGTCACTCGCCATCCGACCATCACCGTCACGTACTCGCCGCCCACGGCACCGCCCGGCGACCTCAACGGCGACTCGCGCGTCGACGGCGCCGACATCGGCGTGCTGCTCTCGGCGTGGGGCCAGGCCGGCGGCCCGGCGGACCTCGATGGAGACGGCATCGTCGGCGGCGCCGACCTGACGGTCGTGCTCACCAACTGGTCCGCGTGAGCGATCGCGCGGCGCGGCGCGCCGCGGTCAGGCCGTGACCTTGGTCATGCTGGGAAGCGTTCCGACCGGGCGGTCGCCCGCGTCGGTCTTGAGCGCCGCGATCTTGTCCACCACCTCGATGCCCTTGGTGACCTTGCCGAAGGCCGTGTACTTGCCGTCGAGGTGCGGGACGCTGCCGAGGCAGATGAAGAACTGGCTGCCGGCCGAGTCGGGGTGCGCCGAGCGCGCCATCGAGAGGACGCCCTTCACGTGCTTGCGGTCGTTGAACTCCGCCTTCACGTTCCAGCCCGGTCCGCCCATGCCGTTGCCGTTGGGGCATCCGCCCTGGATCACGAAGCCCGGGATGATGCGGTGGAAGCCGGTGCCCGCGTAGAAGCCCTGGCGCGCGAGCTTCTGGAAGTTCTCCACGTGCATCGGGGCCACGTCGTTCCAGAGCTCGACCTCGATGGTGCCGTGGTCGGTCTCGATGGTCGCGGTGGGGTAGGCGTTCTTGGAGGTCATGGGCGGGGGAGGATACCCGCGCCGCCGGAGGCGGCCGCGCGGCGGCCGATCGCTCACGGCCCCAGGAACTTGTCGGCCTTCAATGCCCGTGCGCGGGTGATGAGGAGGTAGTTGCGTTCCTTCGCCACCACCACCTCCCCGCTCAGGAGCCACGGCGAACCGATCGCGGCCTGCCGCACCCCGCGCACGAGGGCCTCGAGCGCGAGCGACGGGAGGATCTCCATGGACGCCTCCGCGCCGTCGTGCGCGCCATCGCCCGGGCGTCCGGTGTCGAGCCGCGCACGCCACACGCCCGTCAGCGGGTCGCGCAGCACCGAAGCCCGGCGCTCCTGGAACCGGGTGGCCGGCGGCAGGAGCATGCGTCGGTCGTGCGCGCCCTGCTCGCGCTTGAGCGCGGTGCCGGTTCCGGTCGACGCGATGCCTGCGTCGAGGCGGCGTTCGAGATCGTCGGCGAACCCGTCGTCGAGTCCCGGGAAGGTGGTGGGATCGGGTTCGTGCGGGAGGCGCGTGCCGGTGCCGGGGTCGCGTGCGAGCGAGAGGGCACCCGGCGCCTCGCCGGAGAGGTACGCATCGATCCGGGGCGCGGTGGGCAGCTCGCCGGGAAGCGGCGGCGGCACCAGCTCGCGCGGCGCGATGCGCGCGAGCATGCCGGGCGGCGGCGGGCTGCGGAGCGCGACGATCGCGGTCGGCAGCAGGTACGCGCGGCCCTCGTACTCGTACACCTCGCCCGAGACCTCGAACCGGCTGGGACCGTCGATGCGCGGATCCGCCAGCACGGCCTTCACGTCGTCGGTGGGGTCGCACGGCATGGCGAAGAGCGCGCGGCCGGTGCTTGCGCCGCGCGTCTCGTCGAAGCGGAACACCAGGAGCCCCGGCTCGCGCAGCGAGCGTACGAAGTAGCCGGGCACGGAGTTGAGAATCACGCCTTCCTGCAGGGCCGCGCTCGACGCCCGTGCCCGCGGGCCGGCCGCGGAGTCGGGCTGCGATGCCGAGAGGCCGGGGTCCGGACTCGACGCGATGCCGCCCTGCGCGAACGGGTTGGCGCGGTCGGGATCGTCGGGCTGGGACTGGGCGTGGCCGGGCGCGGACGCGAGGGCGATAAGCAGTGCGCTGACGGCGATGGAGGTCGTCGTGGTCATCCGCGGCGGCCGGAACCGTTGCCAATCGCGCCGAAGTTCCGATTCGGCACCGTCAGGCGCGTTGACGGCGGCAGGGCGGTGTGCCACTATACGAGTTCGGCCGGCCGCGTACCCAAGTGGCCTAAGGGGACGGATTGCAAATCCGTTATTCGTGGGTTCAAATCCCACCGCGGCCTTTCGCTCACCGGCGCGGCGCCCTGCCGGGCGGCGCGCCGGGTCGCTTTCTGGCCGCGGTGCGTCCCGGCGCGGTCCGAAAAACGCGCGGTTCGCGCACGAATCGGTTGCGATCGGGGCGAAGGCGTGTCACGCTATGGGCTCAGGCGCGGGTACTCCCCGCGGCACGATGCAGGTCACTCGCAGATCGGATTCCTCCTCGGAGCAGCAGCGGCTCGACGCCCTCGAGCGCCTGGCTGTCCTGTACACGCCCGCGGAGGAGTGCTTCGACCGCGTGACCCGGCTCGCGGCGCGGGTCTTCGCGGCGCCGATTGCCACGTTCGCGCTGCTCGGCGAGCGGGGCGTCTGGTTCAAGGCGCGCACCGGAACCGACCTCAGCGAGGTGGCGCGCGACGACGGCTTCACCACCACCGCCACGCGCAGCGCCGGCCCGCTGGTCGTCGCCGACGCGCTTGCCGACCCGAGGTTCGCGCGCTCCGGCCTCGTGGTCAACGCGCCGTACGCGCGCTTCTACGCGGGCATCGCCATCCGTTCCCCCGACGGCGCCAAGATCGGCGCGCTCGGCGTGATCGACAACGAGCCGCGCCATGTCGCCGACTCCGAGATCGTCTACCTCCGCGACCTCGCCGCGATCATCGAGGACGAGCTCCACCGGCGCCAGCTGGCGCTCGCGCAGGGCGACATGCTCCGTGAGCTCGGCGAGGCACGGCGCCGGTCGATGGTCGACCCGCTCACGAGCGTGTGGAACCGCGCGGGCCTCGACACCATCCTGACGCGCGAGCTCGAGGCATCCGCGATGCGCGGCTCGCCGCTCTCGCTTGCCATGGTGGACCTCGACCACTTCAAGGCGGTGAACGACAAGTTCGGGCATGGCGTCGGCGACACCGTCCTGTCGGAGGTCGCGCGCCGCCTGCGTGCGGCCGCGCGCCCGGTGGACTCGGTGGCGCGGTTCGGCGGCGAGGAGTTCGTGGTGATCCTCCCCGGATGCAGCGCCGACGACGCGCGCACCGTGGCGGAACGCCTGCGCAGCAGGCTTGCGGACCATCCCGTCGTCGTGGGCCAGTCGCTGCAGCTCGACGTCACGGCGTCGATCGGCATCGCCACTGCCGAGCCCGGCGAGCCGCCGAGCGTGCTGCTCACGCGCGCGGACGTGGCGCTCTACGACGCCAAGCGCGGCGGACGCGACCGCGTGGTGGTGGCCGAGCCGTCGATGCGCGCGCACTGAGTGCCGTCCGTATCATCCGGTGATGCCCGCTGCGCAGAATGCGGCCGTGAGGAGCGTCCGGCTCATGGTCGGACTCGAGATCCACGTCGAGCTGGCCACGCGCAGCAAGATGTTCACCCGCGCGGGCAGTCCCGGGCACCCCGACTTCTACGACCGCGAGCCCAACTCGCTGGTGACGCCTACCGTCGCCGCGCTCCCCGGCACGCTGCCGGTGATGAACCGCCGCGCCGTCGAGATGAGCATGATGGTGGGCCTGGCGCTCGGCTGCTCCATCGCGCGCCGGTCGAAGTGGGACCGCAAGAACTACTACTACCCCGACCTCCCCAAGGGGTACCAGATCAGCCAGTACGACCTGCCGCTCTGCCACGACGGCGCGTTCGAGCTGCCCCTCCCGGGCGGCGCCACCAGGCGCATCGGCATCATCCGCGCCCACCTCGAGGAGGACACCGGCAAGCTCGGGCATGAGCTCCCGGGCGGGTTCAGCTACGAAGGCTCGCTCGTCGACCTCAACCGCGCGGGGACGCCGCTCCTGGAGATCGTGACGGCGCCGGACTTCGACTCGGCCGACGACGTGGTGGCGTTCGCGCAGGAGCTGCGCGGGATCTGCAGGTTCCTCGGGGTCACCGAGGGCATCATGCAGAAGGGGCACATGCGGTTCGAGCCCAACATCAACGTGATCATCGAGCTCGAGGGCGGCGGCACCGTGAAGACGCCGGTGGTCGAGGTCAAGAACCTCAACTCGTTCAAGGCGCTCAAGGGCGCGATCGAGTTCGAGGCCGCGGCGCAGGTGGACCGCTGGCGCGAGGACGGCCGCGTGATGGGCCCGGGCGCCAAGAGCACGCGCGGCTGGGACGACTTGCGTTGCGCCACCGTGCTGCAGCGCGAGAAGGAGGACGCGCACGACTACCGCTACTTCCCCGACCCCGACCTCGTGCCGGTGACGGTGGACGATGCGTGGCTCGCGCGCGTGCGGGCCGAGGTCCCCGAGCTGCCGCACGTGCGCCGGGCGCGCTTCGTCGGGTACGGGCTGGAGGCGAAGGACGCGGCGGCGCTCGTCGAGGACCGCGAGCCGTGCCTCTTCTTCGAGCAGGTGGTCGCGGAGCTCGGCGGCGGCGCGAAGTCCGGCTACGCGGCCGGCAAGTTCCTCCTCAACCAGCTCTCCAAGCGTGCCAACGAGCTCGGCTGCGGGCTGCACCGCGCAGGGCTCACGGCCGCGCAGGTCGCGGGCATCGTGTCGCTGCGCGAGTCCGGCGCGCTCGGCGCGCAGAACGTCGATGCGCTGGTTGCGGCCATCGCGGGATCGGCGCAGGACCCGAAGTCCGCCGCCGAGGCCGCGGGACTGCTGGTGGTCCGCGACGACGCGGCCCTCGATGCGTGGGTCGACCAGGCGATCGCGGCGAATGCGCAGGCAGCCGCAGACGTGCGCGCGGGCAAGATGGCGGCGATCGGCCGCATCGTGGGTGCGGTGATGAAGCTCGCGGGCGGCACGGTCGATGCCAAGACCGTGAACGAGCGGATCGTTGC
>JBJTJU010000017.1:0-3363 GCA_046096165.1 Phycisphaerales bacterium
GCTGCGCACGCCGTTGAAGTTGGCTTGGCTCGTGCTGAGGCTGGTCCCCGTGTACCACGGCGTTGTGGTGCCAGCGCGGCAGCAGTACTCCCACTCGGCCTCGGTCGGCAGGCGGTACTGGTAGCCCGCCGGCACGCGGCCGGCCGCCGCTTCGCTCGCGGTCAGCGCCGCGCAGTACGACATCGCCTCGCTCCACTTGACCGTCTCGACCGGACGATTGGCCGCGTCCGGCAAGACGGCGCCCTGGAAGAAGCTCGGGTTGAAGCCCGCGACCGCCTGGAACTGCGCCTGCGTGACCTCGTGCTTGCTCATCCAGAACGGCCGCGTCAGCGTCACCGAGCGCACCGGGCCTTCGAAGGGCGCGCCGGTGGCCGAGCCCATCGCGAACGTGCCCGGCAGGATCGGCGTCATGCCGAGCGCCGGGTTGATGGCGACCGGGCCGGCGCCGAAGCCGAGTTCGAGGCGCACGCCATTGCTCGACGCGAGGCCGCCGGGATTGGCGACCGACTGCGCCAGCGCCTGCGCCGACAGCACGAAGCCGGCCAGCGCCGACGTCGTCGGGATCGGCAGGTTGAAGTAGGCGACCGGGCTGCGGCCGGTGAGGCCGAGGCCCAGGCTGTCGCAGCCGACGCCGTAGCGGTCGACCTTGGCGCAGTTGCCGGAGCTCGCGGTCGCGCCGAAGCCATAGCCCGCGCCGGCGCGCACCATCGTCAGCGTCGCGTTAGCGAGGTCGAAGCCGCCCGCGGTGGGGAAGACTTCATACGTCGTCACCACCGGCGACGTGCCGCCGTTGGACACGTTGGTCGCCGCCGGCGCGGCCGCGCTGCCCGCCGTCGTCACGCCGACGATGGCCTGCACCGAGCTGCCGCCGTACGTCGAGTTGTTGGTGCAGCCCGGGCCGTAGACGAAGCGGATCGCGCCGTTGGACTCGAGGATCAGCTGGAAGGTGAAGCGCGGCGACGGGACGCCGTACGACTGCGCGTTGTGCCACGTCACCACGCACTGCGTCGCCGTCGACTTGAGCCAGCACTCGCCGCCGCCCTGCAGCGTCATGTCGCTGTACAGCGGCGCGATCTTGGGGCCGCCGGTCTGGAAGTTGGCGAGCGTCGGCGTGTACAGCGCCGCGCTGCCCGACGTCAGCGGCGCCGGGACGCCGCCGTTGGACAGCTGCACGAAGCCGTGGTCGTTGACGTGGATGTCGGTGTACAGCGCGCCGCCGAGCGGGAACGCGAAGCCGATCGGCCGGATCGCGTACACCGTGTCGGCGGTGCCGTAGCCGAGCGAGGTGGCATAGTCGCCGGCGAGGCAGTTCTGCGCGGCGAGCGGCGCGGCGAGCGCGGCGGCGGCGGCGGCGAGGAGCGGCAGGAAGCGGACGGAGCGGGGAGCGGAGAAGGTCGTCATGGCCGGAGGGAGGCGATGGGTCGGATCGGGATCCGGCGGCGGGCCGCCGGGCGCGCGGGAAACCGCGCACACCCCCTCCAGCGGGGCGGCGGGCGCGATCCCAAGGGGGTGTTCGCGGAAAACTGCGGACGGCCGACGAGGCGAGGTGGGCCGGGAGTTGCGTAAAAGCATTTCCAGCAAACGGTTCCGTTGCTCGTCGCACAGGCCTTCGGGATGATCCCTTGGTTGTGGATGGGCCCACTGGCGCGGCCCCTCGCCGGCCCCTGCGCCGCGCGCGGCCGCGCCGACCGGCGCGTGCCGGCGCGGCCGGGCGCACGCCGCCGAGCGGCCACGAATCCACCGATCTGCCGGCGATCCGAGGCTTCGCCCGACCGCACCACCACGCGCCGCCGCGGCGCGGGGCCGTGACGCAGTTCCTAGGAGTCTGCGCCACGGGACCACGCGACGCCGAGCACGCGCCTTTCGCCCGTCAACGCCACCCGAAAGCCTCGCCGAATCCACCGATTCGCCTGCGTTTTCGGGCGGCCTTGCCGAACGAAGATCACGCACTCTGCATTCGCGACTCCCGTGACGCAGACTCCTCGGGCAGCGACCCAGGCGATGCGGACGCGGCAGCCGTGACGTGCGGCCAAAGAACGGCGTCCGCCACCGCCGCCCCGCGCTCCTGCCGAGCGCTCCCGGAGCCCTGCGGCATCCACAACCAAGGGATCAGCCCCCCCCCACGCCTTCACGGCACGAGGGTCGGCCCGAGCACGACGCGGAAGCCGACGGTCCAGATGCTGGCGGTCTCCGACGTGAAGTTGCGGCGCGCCGACCGGCAGTTGGCCGCCGGCGTGAAGACGTGGAAGTCGCCGCCGCGCAGGACGCGGTAGACGCCGCTGAGGACGTACGTATCGGTGGCCGGCGCGCTGGTGAAGATCCCGTGCCGGTCGAGGCACCACTCCTGCACGTTGCCGTGCATGTCGTGCAGGCCCCACGCGTTGGGCGCATAGCTGCCGACCGCCGCGGTCTGGCCCGAGGAGCCGAACATGCCGTCCGGCACCGCGCCGGCGAAGTTGGCCTGGCTCGTCAGCAGGCCGGCGCCGGTGTGCCACGGCGTCGTCGTGCCGGCGCGGCAGCAGTACTCCCACTCGGCCTCGGTCGGCAGGCGGTACTGGTAGCCCGCGGGCACGCGGCCGGCGGCGCGTTCGCTCGCGGTCAGCGCGGCGCAGTAGGCCATGGCGTCGTTCCAGCTGACCGATTCGACCGGGCGCTGGGCCGCGTTGGCGTAGGCCGCGCCCTGGAAGTAGCTCGGGTTGCTGCCCATCACCGCCTGGAACTGCGCCTGCGTGACCTCGTGCTTGGCCATCCAGAAGGCGCGCGTCAGCGTGACCGGGTGCATGGCCTCCACGTCCGGCGACGCGGCCGACGAACCCATCGAGAACGTGCCCGGGACGATCGGGACCATCTGCAGCGCCGGGTTGAGGAACACCGACGAGCCATCCTCGCCGACGCGCAGTTCGACGCCGTTGCTGGCCGCGATGCCGAACGCATTGGCGAGCGACAGTCCGAGCGCCTGGACCGACTGCGTCATGCCGACCAGCGCCGCCGTCGCGGGCACCGGCAGGCTGCACACGCTAGCGCCGGCGGCGTCCTTCGGCGTGCCGGCGTAGAAGCCGAGGTCGGCGTTGGTGTACGCCGTGCACCCGGTCATGCCGAGCAGCGCGCCGAGGCCGACGCCGGCGAGCTTCATGCCGTCGCAGCCGACGCCGTAGCGCGCGGCGACCGGGCAGTTCACCGGCGCGCCGAGCGGCGCGTACATCGTGCCGAACCACGACGGCGACATCCGGATCGAGTTGCTGGCGAGGTCGAAGGTGTTGGCGCCGACGAACGCCTCGTAGGTCGTCGCGGCGAAGTTGGTGCCGCCGGCCGCGAAGTCCACCGGCGCTGGCGCGCTGCCGCCGCCCGGGGTGACGCCGACGA
>JBJTJU010000018.1:0-15331 GCA_046096165.1 Phycisphaerales bacterium
GTGGCGTAGTAGCCGATCAGCATGTAGGAGCAGAGGCCCACGCCCACCCCCCCCAGGTACAGGCCCACCAGGTTGTCGCTCATCACCAGGATGAGCATGCTGGCGACGAACAGGCTGACCGCGAAGAAGAACCGCGCGTAGCCGGCCTTGACGTCCGACTCCATGTACTCGCTCGCGTAGAGCGCGATGAGCGTGGCGAGCACCGTGACGAAGAGCATCCAGAGCAGCGTGATGCCGTCGATGTAGAGCCCGAAGCCCACCGAGAAGGCCTGCAGCGGCCCGTCGCCCCAGGCGACGGTGATCCAGTCGGCGAGCGGCACCGCGAGCGGCGCGTGCGTGCCGAAGAGCGTGGGGCTCCACTGGAAGTAGAGCGAGACGGCGAGCGCCGCCGCGGTCGCGAAGGCGCCGACGGTGAACACCGCGGGCCAGCGGCCCTTCACCTTCAGCAGCGCGAAGAGGCCGCACAGGGCCACCGACGCGAGCGGCGCCAGCAGCATCCACCTGAGCCATGCGTACCCGGCGTCCACGTTCGCCTTGGCGAACTGCAGGGCGCCGACGTCGGCGTAGCCGGCCGCCTGGGCCGCGTGGCCGCCGTCGGCGTGCGCGCCGTCGCCGAGCGCGAGGGCGAGCGTCGAGAGGAGGGCCGGTTGCATGGTCATTCCTTGAGCTCCGCCCAGGCCTCGTTGCTGAGCGTCTCCTTGCGGCGGTAGAGGAGCACCACCAGTCCGAGGGCGAGCGCCGCCTCGGCCGCGGCGACCGTCAGGATGAAGATCACCATCAGCTGGCCGGAGAGGTCCATCCACAGCCGGCCGAAGGCGACGAACGCGAGCGCCGCCGCCTGGAACATGAGTTCCGTCGAGAGGAACATCAGGATCATGTTGCGCCGGGTGAGGAACCCGACGAGCCCGATGCCGAAGAGGATCACCGAGAGGCAGAGCGTCAGCTGCAGCGTCGCGGGCATGGCGGGGGCGAGCGGGGCGTCGGCGAGGATCGCGGGAGGCATGGTCACGCCGCACCTCCGCGTCCGGCCTGCAGTTCGTCGCCGATCCTCGGCAGCCCCGCGGCCGCGCGGCGCTCGTCCTCGGCCATCTCCATCTGGCGGCGTGCGAGCACCACGGCGCCGAAGAGCGCCATCAGCAGGATGACGCCCGCAAGCTCCAGGCTCACCGGGAACTCCGCGACCAACGCGTGGCCGAGGGCCTGCGAGTTGACGGGCGCCTGGTCCCCGCCGAGCTCGATGGGCTTCACGGTGTCCTCGACGCGCACGTACGCGGTGGCGCGTTCGCCGCCGGGTGCGATTTCCAGGCGCCGTCCGCTCGGGCCGACGCCCAGCTGCGCGTTCTTCCACGCGTCCTTCGCCGACGGGTCGTCGGCGGCCGCGCCGACCTCCTTGGCCTGCGCGAGGAGCAGGCCCGGCATGTCGTCGAGCCGCTGCCAGGCGCGCGTGTTGGCGCGCGAGGTCATGGCCGGGGAGGCCTCCCACTCGGTGCCGCGGTCGCGGCCGAAGAGCGCATCCGACGTCGCCGCCAGCACCACGAAGGCCAGGAGGAGCGCCGCCACCGGCTCGCGCGGCGTGCGGTCGTACCAGGCGGACTCCTCGCCGCGCGTGGCACGGTCGCCCGACTGCTGCGCGAGCATCAGCACGAAGAGGTAGGTGATGAGGATGGCGCCCGCGTAGACGATGAGGAGCGCGAAGGCCATGAACTCCGCTTCCAGGAGCAGGAAGTTCACGGCCACCGCCAGGATCACCAGCACGAAGTAGAGCGCGGCGTAGACGGGCCGCGGGTGGGTCACCATGCGTGCCGCGCCGGCGACGGCGACGAAGGCCAGCAGCACGTGGAGCCAGAAGACCGGGCCGGGCGACGGCAGGCCCTCGGGGGCCGGTGCCGACCGGGCCACCGCGTTGAGCATGAGGCCGACGGCCGCAAGGCCGCTGACCGTGAGGGCAGCCCGGAAGGCGGCGGGGCGCTGTTCCATCATCAGGTACAGCACCACGGCACCGAGGGCGGCAGCGGCGTAGAACAGGGTGGCGTTCATCGGGTGGGGGCCGGGGAGGAGGCGGATAATAGGAGCGGACCCGGGGGTTGGCAACCGCACGTGGGACTCGGTCGCTCGGCTAGCCTCGCGCCATGACCGATCGCGTCCGCCGCACCCTGCCGAATGCCATCACGGTGGCCCGGCTGGCGATGGCGACGGGGTTCTTCGTGATCGTCGGGGCCTGCCTGACGCCGCACGGGGGACCCGAGCGGCAGATCTGGGGGAACATCGCCTTCTCGCTCTTCATCGCGGCCGCCCTCAGCGACATCCTGGACGGTCACCTGGCACGGAAGTGGGGCGTGGTCACGGACTTCGGTCGCGTGATGGACCCCTTCGTGGACAAGGTGCTGGTGCTGGGGGCCTTCATCTACCTCGCCAGCCCCAAGTTCGCCGAGCCGACCTGGAGCGCGTCCTGGGGCATCGCGGCACCGGAGTCCTCGATCGAGTGCGCGACCGGCGTGGCCAGCTGGATGGTGGTCGTGGTCCTGGGGCGCGAACTGTTCGTAACAAGCCTGCGCGGGGTGCTCGAGGCCCGGGGGGTGGCATTCCCAGCGGACTGGGCGGGCAAGGCCAAGATGTTCGTCCAGAGCGCGGGCATCCCGACGGCCCTCTTCATTGCGGTGAACCCGGGGTGCCTGGCCAGCCCATCGTGGCGCCTGGCGCAGGCGATCGCGGTCTGGACCATGACCGCGGTCACCGCGTGGAGCGCGGTGCCATACATGGTGCGCGGGGCGGCGATGCTGCGGGCCATTTCGAAGTCCGGGCGCTGAACGCGCCGATCACTCCCGAGCGATGGCCCTCGGAGAGCCGAAGATCGATCCCTCGGAGGCGCGCGTGCGGATGGCGTCCATGCCCGCGTTCGGCCGCTGGTCGCTCACCGCCGGCGGACTGGGGTTCGCGCGGTTTGCGCCCGGGACGTGGGGATCGCTGCCGCCGTGCGTGGCGGTCCTCGTCCTGTGCGCGGTCGTGCCGATGGGATACGCCTGGGTGATCCAGGCGGTGCTCGGGGCGATGCTGGTGTGGTCGGTGCTCGGCTGCGAGGTGTGGGGCGCGCGCGCCGAGGATGCCCTTGGCGTGAAGGACCCTTCGTGCGTGGTGCTCGACGAGGTGGCGGGCATGTGCATCGCGATGATCGGGCTTCGCTGGCCGCTGCGCGACCAGTACGCGGACATGCGGTGGCTGACGACCGCGATCGTGGGCGTGGCGATGGCCTTCGTCCTGTTCCGCGCGCTCGACGTCCTGAAGCCGCCGCCATGCCGGGCGCTGCAGTCGATGCGTGGAGGCCGCGGCATCCTGCTTGACGACGTGTTCGCCGGGATCTACGCGAACGTCGTGATGCACCTCGTCGGCCCGCTCGCCGGCTGACGCGGCGCGGCGCCGCCAACGGTGCCGGATCACCCTTCGTGTGCGACGAGGTCGGCGTACGTCTCGCGGCGGCGCACCAGGCTGTACCGATCTCCATCCACCAGCACCTCGGCCGGCAGCGGCGAGCTGTTGTAGCGGCTGGCCATCGACATGCCGTAGGCGCCGGCGGTGAAGACGGCAAGCAGGTCGCCGCGCTCGAGCACGGGCAGGGCACGGTCGAGCGCCAGGTAGTCGCCGGTCTCGCAGAGCGGCCCCACCACGTCGCAGGGCTCGAGTCCCGCCACGCCCGGGTCGGCCGCACGACGCGACGGCACGAATCCCGCGCGCGGCTCGGCCGGCCAGATGAAGTGGAACGCGTCGGAGTGGCTTGGGCGAAGCAGCGCGTTCATGCCGGCATCGCAGATGGCGAAGCGCTTGTCGCCCGAGCGCTTCACGTACTGCACGCGCGTCAGGAGGATGCCGGCGTTGGCCGCGATCGACCGGCCGGGTTCGAGCACGATGCGCAGGCCGGCCCGGAACGCGGGCTCGAGGAGCGGCACGATCGCCGCCGCGTAGTCGGCCGCGGCGGGGCTGCGGCCGGTCTCGTAGTCGGCCGCGAAGCCGCCTCCGGCATCAAGCACGGAGACCTCGAAGCCTTCCGAGCAGAGGTCCGCGCGCAGCGCCAGGGCGCGTCGCACGGCCTCGACGTAGGGGGCGGTGTCGTAGACGGGCGAGCCGATGTGGAGGTGCAGGCCGACGAGGCGCGCGTGCGCGTCGTGCCCGTACGTGCGGAAGAACGCGCGCGCCCGCTCGATGTCGACGCCGAACTTCGTCTCCTTGGTGCCCGTCGTGGTGTGCCGGTGGGTCTTCGGGTCGACGTCCGGGTTGATGCGCAGGGCGCAGCGGCACTGGGCTCCGCGCGCGCGCGCGATCCGCGCGATGTTCTCGAACTCCTGCTCGCTCTCGACGTTCAGGAGGTGGATGCCGGCATCGAGCGCGGCGGCAATCTCGTCGTCGCGCTTGCCGACGCCCGCGTACACGATGCGCTCCGGCGGGCAGCCGGCGGCGAGCGCGCGGTGCAGCTCGCCGCCGGAGACCACGTCCATGCCCGCGCCGAGGTCGACGAGCGTGCGCAGCACCGCGAGGTTGCCGCAGCTCTTCACCGAGTAGCAGATCAGGGGATCGACCGCTGCGAACGCCTCGCGCACCCGCCTCAGGTGCTCGGCGAGGGTTCCGCGGCTGTAGACGTAGGTCGGCGTGCCGACGTCCGCGGCGATGTCGCCGACGGGGACGCCTTCGCACCGGAGCGTGCCGCCTTCGTACGCGAAGAGGTCCATGGTGCGCGCGAGTGTAGGCCAGCGTCGGCGCCGGTCCACGACTGCCAGAAGGTGCCGAGGGCCGCGAGCGCGCCGAGCGCGACGAGCCACGCGCGTGCGTCGTCGGGCATGGGCTCGATGCCGCGCGTCGCCATGAGCGCCAGCGCGCCGCCGAGGAGGAGCCACCCGCCGGCGAACGACGTGAGGACGCGTGCCACCAGGTTGGTGGCCACGAACCCGAGCAGCAGGCCCGAGAGCGCACCGGTGGCGATCGAGCCGACGAGGAGCGTTCGGTAGGCGGGCGCCACCGCGGTGCAGGCGGCACCGGCGCGTTCCCACGCGCGGCGTGCGGCGTCGGCGGTGTCGCGCAGGAGGTGTTCGCCGGCCGGGGCGGCTGCGTCCGCGGTGCGTGCGAGCGCATCGCCCGAGGCATCCTCGGGTGCCAGCACCGACAGCAGGCGCATGCCGGCGCGCTGGCCGTCGCCCGGGCGCGCGGCCTCGCGGGGGCTGGCGACGAGCGCGTGCCCGAGGTCGCGCGGCGCGGTGTCGAGCGAGCCGCCGGCCATGACGGCGAAGGCAATGATGGCGCCCACGGTGGCGCCGACGGACGCCGCGGCGACGGCCACGGTCGGTCGGTAGAGGAGGGCGCCACCGAGGAGCCCGGCCACGGCGCCCGTGGCGGCGGCCGCCCAGAGCGGGACCTGCGGCAGCGCGTGGCGGGCGGCGACGATCGCGCCCAGGAAGCCGATGGTCATGGCGGCCAGCACCACGGCCGGCCGCAGCACGCGGGCGCCGAACAGGATCAGGCAGATGCCCGCCAGCATGGCCACGGCCAGCGCGGTGCGCGCACCCGTCGGCAGGGCGGCGTCGGCGAGGATCGGTGCCAGGGCGCCCGTCGGGAATTGGATCGCGGCCGCGTGCGTCACGCTCTCCCCGTCATCGGCTCGCCTAGCCTTCGGCCCGTGAAAGTCGACCCAGACGGCCCCGGCAACCGCCTCCGCGGCTCGAGCAGCCCCTACCTGCTGCAGCACGCCCGGAATCCGGTCGACTGGTGGCCGTGGTGCGCCGAGGCGATCGCCGAGGCGCGCCGGCGCGACGTGCCGCTCTTTGTCTCGGTGGGCTACAGCACCTGCTACTGGTGCCACGTCATGGAGCGCGAGACGTTCGAGTCGGCCGCCGCGGCAGCCCTCCTGAACGGCGCGTGCGTGCCGGTCAAGGTGGACCGCGAGCAGCGGCCGGACGTCGACGAACTGCTGATGACCGCCTGCCAGGTGTTCACGCAGCTGACCGAGGGGCGGGCAAGCGGCGGCTGGCCGCTCAACGTGTTCCTCGACCCCGCCACGCTCGAGCCCTTCTTCTGCGGCACCTACTTCCCGCCCGAGCCGGCCTTCGGGCGGCCGTCCTTCGGCGACCTGGTGCGCGCGGTCGGCAAGGCGTGGGCCGAGGACCGCGCAGGCATGCGCGACCAGGCGCACCGGATCGCCGACATCGTGCGGCGGCAGATGGGTGGGACGGTGGCCGATGCCGCAGCGAACCCGGGCGGGGCGGCGGCGCTCGCCTCCGACGAGACCGCCTCCCACGTGGCGTCGGCGCTGGTGCGGCTGTCCGACCCCTCGAACGGCGGGTTCGGCGGCGCGCCGAAGTTCCCGACCCCGCCGTATCCGCGCTTCCTGCTCGAGGCCGGCGGCCCCGGCGCCGAGCAGGTGGTGCGCCGTGCCCTGGACGGCATGGCGATCGGCGGCGTGTTCGACCAGGTCGGCGGCGGATTCCACCGATACGCCGTCGATTCGTCCTGGACCGTGCCGCATTTCGAGAAGATGCTCTACGACAACGGGCTGCTGGCGTCGCTCTACGCCGACGCGCACCGGCGGTGGGGCGACCCGTTCCACGCCGAGGTGGCGCGGCGCACGTGCGCGTACGTCCTGCGCGAGATGACCGGCGAGCACGGCCGCTTCCTGAGCGCGCAGGATGCCGAGGTCGACGCACGCGAGGGCGGCAACTACGTGTGGACACCGGATGAGGCGCGGTCGGCGCTCTCGGGCGCCGGGCTCGGCGTGGACGACGTGGCGTTTGCCCTTCGGCGCTACGGGGTGGACCGCGCGCCGGACTTCAAGGCCCCGCTCCACCCCGAGGCGCCGGCGGTGCACGTGCTGCGCCTGTCGGCGCGCCCCGACGCGCTGGCCGCGGCGTGGACGATGGAGCCGCGCGCGTTCGCGGCGGCGCGTGCCCGCGTGGATGCGGCGATGCTTTCGGCGCGCGCGCGGCGGCCCCAGCCGATCACGGACGACAAGACCATCGCCGCCTGGTGCGGGCTGATGGCGCAAGGGCTGGCCGACGTCGGGGACGCGCTGGCGGAGCGTGCGTTCGTCGACGCCGCGGCGCTGGGCGCACGGTTCGCGCTGGAGCGCATGCGCACGCCCAACGGGCGGCTGCTGCGGTGCTGGCGCGGCGGCACGGCGGAGATCCCGGGGTTCCTGGAGGACCACGCGAACCTGGCGAACGCGTGCCTGGCGATCGCGCGGGCGACCGGCGACGCGGGCTGGCGGGTGCACGCGCGTTCCCTGCTCGACGTCGCCGAGCGCCTGTTCCGCGATCCCGCCTCCGGGGCCTGGTACGAGACCGAGGACGGCACGCCCGACCTCTTCGTGCGCGTGCGCAGCACGGACGACGGCGCGATGCCGAGCGGCACGTCCGCGGTGCTGCGCGCCTCGATCATGCTGGCCGAGGCCGACGGCGACATGGCGCGCCTCGACCGCGCGGAGGCATCGATCGACGCCGTGGCGCCCGGGCTTCGCGAGCAGCCGGTGGCGGCGAGCGGCTCGGTGCTGGCGGCGCGCCGCCTGGCCGCCGCGCGCGCACGGATGCGCGGCTAACCTCTCGCGCCCCTCCCATGGCATTCAAGGTTGCGCTCATCTCCACCGGCGGCACCATCGAGAAGACCTTCGACGAGCTGCACGGCGTGCTGCAGAACCAGGTCAGCGTGCTGGACGCGATCCTCGCGTCGCTGACGCTCGAGGGGATCTCCATCGAGCGCGTCCCGCTCATGAACAAGGACAGCCTGGAGATGACCGAGGACGACCACGAGCAGATCGCCCGCGCCGCGCTGGAGTGCGCGGCACGCGCCGACGGCGTGGTGGTGGTCCACGGCACCGACCGCCTGGCGGTGACGGGCGAGCGCATCCATGCCCGGCTGTCGGCGGCCGGCGCCCCGCGCCGCGCGGTGGTGCTCACCGGCGCCATGCGCCCCTACGAGCTGCGACGCACCGACGCGGTGCAGAACCTCACCGAGGCGCTCTGCGCCGTGCAGATCCTCCCGCCGGGTGCCTACGTGGCGATGCACGGCCAGGTGCTGGCGTTCCCCGGGGTCCGCAAGGACCACGGGCGGATGACCTTCGTCAAGGGCTGACGGCGCGCGGTCAGTGCGCGCCGTGGCCGGCGGCCTCCGCGTCGCTCAGGTGCATGCGCGCCTTGAGCCACGGCGAGATGGCGAAGAGCAGGACGGCCGACGCCGCCGCGGCGATCGCGATCCCGCCGAAGACGTCGCCGTAGACGCCGACCGTCTCGGTGGGCGGCGGCACGGCGGCGCCCTCGCCGCCTTCGCTGACCCCGGTCAATCCGGCGATCGCGGCGGCGACGAGGTGGCTGAACGCGGTGGCCAGGAACCAGGCGCCCATGATGGTGCTGGCGATCGCCGCCGGCGAGAGCTTGGTCACGAGCGACAGGCCCACCGGGGAGAGGCACAGCTCGCCGGTGGTCTGCAGCAGGTAGCCGAGCAGCAGCCACTGCATCGCGGTCATGCCGTTGCCGTCGGCGGCGCGCGCACCCATCCAGAAGCAGGCGAACCCGGCGGACAGCTGCAGCAGGCCGAGCGCGAACTTCACGCCGGCGCTCGGGTCGCGGCGGCCGAGGGCCCCCCACAGCCAGCTGAAGATCGGCCCGAAGAGCAGGATGAACGTCGGGTTGGCCGCCTGGAAGACGCTCGCCTTCACCTCGTCGCCCCCGACGACGAGCCCCTTGGCCACGTCCTCGGCGTCGGCGGTGAAGGTGACGCGCCCCTCGGGCAGGCCGTCCTTCTGCGCCTTCTGCGCGACCTCGATGTCGGTGAGGGTCCAGGTCCTGCCGTTGACGTCGACGCCTAGGAACTCCTGCGTGACCACCACGTCGGTGTAGACCTGGCCCTCGCGCACGTCGGTGCCGCCGACCACGCGGTCGACGTTGCGGTCGGTGAAGTTGTTGACGCTCGAGCCCGCCTGCTCGAAGAACGCCCAGAACAGCATGCTGAAGAAGCAGAGCACCAGCACCACCGTCAGGCGGTCGCGCACGATCCGGTCGCTGCGCAGGGCCGTGGCGATGATCGAGCCGAAGGCGATCACCCCGACCAGGTTCAGCATCCACGTCGCGTAGGTGTTGTGGGAGACCAGGAGCGCGATCGGCGCCACCGCCGCGAGCGTCCCGGCCATGATCGGCAGCACGAACCGCGGCTTGACGGCGTTGCCCGCCGCATCGCGCGGGGCGCCGGTGCCCTCGGGCAGCCCGCCCGCGGACAGCTTCACGAAGCTCACCGCACCCGCTCCCAGCAGGGCGATGGCGATCGGGATGTTGAGGAGGGTCTGCGTCCGGTCGTCCTTCGAGAACCAGAACATCGTGACCACGATCGCGAGCGACGCCAGGAGGATCAGGAGCCGCGCGAGCCCTCGCGGCACCACGAAGGTGACCAGGCCGAGCAGCATGCCGAGCGTGGCGAGCCCGAACCCGTAGTGCCAGCCCACCGTCTCGCCGATGTAGCCGCACACCAGCGGCGCGAGTGCTGCACCGAGGTTGATGCCCATGTAGAAGATGGTGAAGCCGGCATCGCGCTTCGTGCTGGCCGCCGGGTACAGCGAGCCGACCATCGTCGAGATGTTCGGCTTGAAGAAGCCGTTGCCGACGATGAGGAGCCCCAGCGCACCGAAGAGCGCCCATTCCTGCTCGACCGCCATCAGCAGGTGGCCGCCGGCCATGAGCAGGCCGCCCCAGATGACGGCGAGGCGCGCGCCGAGGTAGCGGTCGGCCAGGATGCCGCCGAGGTAGGGCGTCGCGTACACGAGCGCGCCGTAGGCGCCGTAGATCGCGTAGGCGCGCTTGTCGTCGGCGTGCAGGAACCCCTTGATCAGGTAGAAGGTGAGCAGGGCGCGCATCCCGTAGAACGAGAAGCGTTCCCACATCTCCACGAAGAACAGGAGGAAGAGGCCCGGCGGGTGCGAATCCGCGGGACCGGCCGATGCGCGCAGCGTGGCGTTCGTCATCGAGGGCGAAGTGTAGAGTGGCCCCGATGGGATCGCCCGAGCACGCCGTTGCCGCGGGTCGGCTCGTGCCGCTCCGGCGCCCGCCGCTCCTCTCCGTGGTCGAGGGCCCGTTCGTCCCCGAGCGCGCCTCGCTCGACGAGGTGGATCGCGCCTGGCAGGCCCTGGTCCGGCGCGTGCCGCGGGCCTTCGACGGCCCCATGCTCCATGTGCTGGGGACGAGCCGCAACGGCCACGGCGGCGTCACCATCCACTGCACCCCGTCGAGCTACCGCTTCCACGCGGTGATGCACGAGGGGCTCGACACCGGCATGCGGCCCTTGGGGGTGAAGGCCATCACCTTCGGCCCGGACGGCCGGGTGGTCATGGGCCGGCGCGGCATGGGCACCCTGAACTACCCGGGCCTCTGGGAATTCGCACCGGCCGGGACGATGGAGCCGGGCGTCCCGCCCGCCGAGATGATCCTGCGCGAGCTGGCCGAGGAGACCGGCTGGCGCGCATCGCAGCCGCCCGCGCCGCGGGCACTCCTCTTCGACCCCGTGACGCGGACCTGGGAGGTGGTGTTCACGATCGACGCCGAGCCCGGCGACGTGCAGGTGGAGCACTGGGAGTGCGCCGAGGTGCGCGCCGTGGTGCCGGGCGAGTGGCCGGGCGAGCTGTCGCCGGTCGCGCGGCAGATGATGCCGATCCTGGAGGCCGAGCGCCGTGCGCGCGGGCGCTGAGCCGTCGATCGCGGCAGCCGACGTCGTGCGCCGCGGCGCGCGCGAGGCGGTGGTCGTGAAGCCCGCGGGCCTCTCGAGCGAGGCGCCGGGTGGCGGCCGCCCGGGCGCGCCGCGCACGCTCATCGAGCAGGTGCGCACGCTCCTTGGCTGGCCCGACGCCCAGCTGCCTCACCGGCTCGACCGGCCCACGCGCGGCTTCGTGGTGGTGGCGCGCGACCGCGCGGCGGTGGCCGAGCACAACGCGTCGATCCGCGCCGGCGCGTGGACGAAGCGGTACCTGGCGCGCGTGCGGCCGGCGCCGGGCATCGACCCGGGTGCGCTGGTCGGCGAGCACCGCGCGTACCTGCGCCGCGAGGGCGCGGTGGCGCGCGTGGTGCGCTCGGGCGGCGACCCGTCGGCGCTTGCCATCGAGGCCATCGCCCCTGCGCCGGGGCGCGCGGGTGAGTTCCACGCCATCGTGCTGCTTGCCACCGGCCGCTACCACCAGGTCCGCGTGATGCTTGCGCACCTTGGCGCGCCGCTCGTCGGCGACCGCGACTACGGCGGCGCGCCGGGCGCGATGTACCTCGAGCATGCGTGGCTGGCGCACCCGTCCATCGACGATGGCGGTCGCGTGGTCGACTGGCGACCCGGCGACCCCGGTCGCGAGCCGGTCGACCCGTCGCTCGTCGCCGCGCTCAGCGCGCGTTCGTGACGGCGGCCGCGGGCATGCCGACCCAGCGCACCTTGCCGAGCCGGTTGGTGACGAACTGGCTGGCCGCGCGCCGCGTGGCGCGCGCATTGTCTGCGTTCTCGAACGCCCCGAGCGTGCCGGTCATCTCGGCCGGGCTCAGGAGGTCGACGAACCCCGGGGTCTTGTCGACGAGCGAGATGCTCGAGCCGGTGATGTCGACCTCGATCTTGCCGTCGCCGGCGCGGCCCGCGCGGATGAACCCGAAGCCGCCGCCGACGTAGACGCCGACCTCGCCGTTCGAGACCACGACGAAGCGGATCGAGAGGTTGGTCGAGCTCGGCTCGATCGGGGTCTTGCCCGGCCGCGGCCGCCACAGCACCTCGACGTGCAGGAAGCGCCCGTTGCGCGCGGTGCCGCGCGCGAGGTCCTCGTAGGGGATGTCGCTGAAGACGACCGTGGTCTGGGCGGGTTCGATCGCGAACGTCCCGGTCTCGAACTGGCTGCTCAGGCGGATCGCGGTGTCTGCGGCGCCCACGGCGTCGACGGTGCCCCCGGCCTCGATCGAACAGCCTGCGCAGCCGAGCGCCAGGGCCGCGGCGGCGGCCAGGCGGATCATCGCCGGTCCCGCGAGAGGTCGCCCTCCGCGGCGGCGCGGTCGCCGCGCACGCTGCGCGCGGCCGGGGAATCGATGCCGAGCACCGAGAACGGGTCGCGCTCGGCGATCGAGCGCAGCGCGGTGCGCGGGATGGCCGGCAGCTGCGTGCCGTGCGCGAACGCGTTCACCGAGTACAGGTGCTCGATGGCCTTCGCGGGCTGCTCGTACGGGAAGCCGCTTCCGAAGAAGAGCTTGTCCAGGACGCCCATCGCCTGCGCGCCGAGGAGCGCGGTGTAGAGCTGCCACGGCCGTCCGGCAACGCCGCTGATCTCGGCGAAGACGTTCGGGTGCTTGATCAGCATCGCCAGGCACTCGTCGGTCCACGGCCAGCCGAGCTCGCCGACCACGATGCGCATCTTCGGGTGCGCACGCGCCACCTCGTCGAGGCCGGTCGGGCGGTCGAACTCGAGCGTCCCGGCGGGCACGGGCGGGCCCGGGCGCAGGACGAAGAGCGGCAGGCCCAGTTCCTCGATGCGCGCATAGAGGCGCATGGCGTCCGAGTGCGCCGGGTGGAAGCCCTGCGCGCTCGGGGAGATCGACACGCCGACGAGGCCAAGTTCAAGCGCGCGCTCGAGCTGCGCGCGGGCGTCCGGGGACATCGGATCGATGCCCGCGATGCCGGCGAGGCGTGCAGGGTTGGTGCGCACCACCTCGGCGACGAATTCGTTCGGGATGCCCGCGTCGAGCAGGCGGGACTGGAAGCCGTGGACGAGCGACGCGGCCACGGGCGCGGAGGCGCGCTCGTGGGCGGCGGCGGTCGATTCGAGGCGCGAACCCCGGGAGGCCATCATCCGGCGGACGGCGGCGGCGGTTTCCCGGCCAAGCTGTTCCGGGGCGTTGAAGACGCGGGTGGCGCAGTCGACGATCATCGGGGTCATCCGTCCTTCCTGGACCCGGCCTGGGCGCGCGCGGTCCCTGCGCGGGCGTCGGTTCGAGCGGCCTGCAGTGTATCGGGATCCGCCGGACGCTCGGCACGGTGGAGCGCGCAGATCCCCATGGAAAGCGACGTCCACGTGCAGCCGGTGAACCCGGCCGCGGCCAGCATCCGCGACAGGTCATCCGGCTGCACGAACGTGCTCACCGACCGCGGCAGGTAGCGATAGGCGCCCGAGGTGTCCCGCGCGATCAGCGTGGCCGTGAGCGGCATCACGTGGCGCGTGTAGGCGCCGCCGAGCCAGCGGATGACGGGGTTCGCCGGATCGGCGAACTCGAGCACCACCAGCCGGCCGCCCGGGCGCAGGACGCGCAGGAACTCGGCGATCGCGCGCTCGGGGTGCGCGACGTTGCGGATGCCGAAGGCGATCGAGACGGCGTCGAAGCGCTGGTCCTCGAACGGCAGCGCCATGGCATCGCCGTGGACGTAGCGGACGCCGGCGCGGCCGGGCCGCGCGGTCGTGCGCGTGGCCTTGTGCCGGGCGATGTCGAGCATCTGGGGGGTGAAGTCGAGGCCGGTCACCTCGGCCGCGCCCGCATCGGCAAAGGCCTCGGAGAGGTCGCCGGTGCCGCAGGCGCAGTCGAGCACGCGGCTTCCGGGGCCGATCCCCGCGGCCCGGACCGCCGCCCGGCGCCAGCGCTGGTCCTGGAAGAAGGAGTGGACGCGGTTGTTCAGGTCGTAGCTGCGGGCGATCGCGGCGAACATCGCCTGCACCTTCCGGGCCTTCTCGGCGTCGGCGTGCGGGTCGCGCGCGAGCGCGTCCGGGGTCCAGACCGTGGCGTCCTTGGCCATTTGGGCGATGGTAGGCGCATTCCGGGACCTTCCCGAGGGGTCCAAGTCGGCCATAACGGCGCCAAAGGTGTCCGAGAACGGCCATGTGCACCGGGGCTGTCGCGAACGCGCCGACTCTCCCGATGCCACTCGTGCGCCGCCATCCGCGGCTCGAACGAAAGGCACCCACCACCATGCACCTCGAATCCACGATCGAACAGCTCTTCCACCTCGTCGCCTCCGGTGACCGTCGCCGCGCCCGCACCTTCGTCGCCGACCTGCTCGGCCGCGGCGTGCGCCCCGAGCGCCTGGCCAACGACGTGTTCTGGCCCGTGCACGAGATGCTGGTCAAGCTCTTCAAGCACGCGCAGATCTCGCGCCTCTCCTACAACTACGCCACGCGCACGCTGCGCCAGCTGGCCGACCAGGGTGCGCTTGCCTACGTCCGCGCGGAACGCCCGGCGGGCCGCGTGCTCCTGATGTGCGGCCCGACCGAGGGCGAGGAACTCGGCGCGCAGCTGGCCGTCGACCTGCTGGAAGCGGCCGGCTACGAGGTCTTCTTCGGCGGCGCCGGCGTCTCCAACGACGAGGTGATCGGCGAGCTCGCCCGCGCCAAGCCGTCGGCCCTGGTGATGTGGGCCTCGGCGGCGGCCGATGCGCCGGCCATCCGCGGCCTCATCGACCAGCTGCGCGAGATCGGCGGCCACCCGAACCTGCGGATCGTCTGCGGCGGCGGTGTCTTCAACCGGGCCGAGGGCCTGGCCAAGGAGATCGGCGCCCACGCCACGGCCAGCACCCCGGCGGCGCTGGTGGCAGCCCTGAACGCCCCGATCGATCCGACGCCCGCCGTGGCCGCCCGACCCACCGTCCGCCGGCTCCGCCAGGCGGCCTGACCGAACGCTCCTCTGACGATTGCACCCGCCCGCCGGCCACGACGGACCGGCGGGCGGGTGTTTTTGGGGAGAGGGGCGCCGGGGCCGGGCCATCGGGAAGCGGGCCCCAGGGAAGGGGACTGCAACCCGGAACCGCCCGGGCGGTACCTTCATGCGCAGCATGCTCTCGAAGGAACGAGAGGCCCAGCTGATCCGACGCGCCCAGCGCGGCGACGGAGCGGCCGTGGAGGAACTGATCCGCGCCCACCAGGGTGCGCTCTATGCATTCATGCTGCGGCTCTGCCACCGGGCGGACCTCGCCGAGGACATGGTGCAGGAGGCGTTCGTGCGGGTGCTGCGCAACATCGACCGCTTCGACCCGCGCTTCCGCTTCTCGACGTGGCTCTTCACGATCGCGCGCCGGCTCTGGGTGAACCACCAGCAGAAGCTGCGCCCCGAGAGCGAGGGCGACGGCGTGGCCGCGTGGGCGTCCGACGAGCCGCGTCCGGAGGACCTGATCGTCGAGGCCGAGCGGCGCGACCACGTGCGCCGGATCATCGACGTCGCGGTGTCGTGCCTGAACCCGATCCAGCGCGAGCTGGTCACGCTGTTCCACGACCGTGCCTGGACCATCGAGGCGCTCAGCCGTCACTTCTCCCTTCCGGAGGGAACGATCAAGAGCCACCTGTTCCGCGCCCGCAAGCGCATGCAGGAGGCCATCACCC
>JBJTJU010000019.1:0-2419 GCA_046096165.1 Phycisphaerales bacterium
GAGGAGGTGCTGCGAGAAGCCCCCGCCCATCGCGGCGCCGATCGCGTCCACGACGCCGCGCTGTTCGGCGGTGAGCTCCGGCCGTGCGCCCGCGGCGCCGCGCTCCGCGCGCCATTCCGCCTCGATCGCGGTGCGTCGCTCGGTGCGAAGGATGCCCGCGGCCGCGAGCTTCTTCACGGGTTCCGGCGTCCCCAGGCCGGCGCGCGCGCACAGGTCGCGGAGCTCCATCGGCCGCTCGCCAGCGCCGGCCGCGGCGAGCGCCTCCGCGGCCGCGCGCTGCTGCCTGGTCACGCGCTTCGCCGCCGCGAGCGCCGCTTCCCAGCCGTCGGCCAGGTCGACGAAGGTTCGCGTCACCGTGCCGACGCCGCGCTTCACCGCGCCCGGCGTCATCGACGCGAGCGTCATGCCCACCGGGCACACGTAGTACGAGGAGATCCACTGCGCGAGCTCCACGAGCTGCGCCGGCATCGCGGGTGCGGTGCCCGCGCGCGACTCAACGAACTTCAGCTTCGCCGCCGGCACCATCGAGGCGAGCGTCATGCCCACCGGGCACACGTAGTAGGCCGAGATCCACTGCGCAAGCTCGACGAGCTGCACCGGCATCGGCGGCGCGGACGCCGAGCGGCACTCGACGAACTTGAGCTTCGCCGCCGGCACGCCGGCGTCGGCACCGGCCGGCATCGTGCGCACGACGAGTCCCTCGACCGCGCCGTCGCCGCGGCCGAGCGGCACGCGCACGCGCTCGCCCGCGCGCAGGTCGGCGAGCGCCTCCGGCACCGCGTACGTCAGCCCGTCGGGCCAGCGGTCGAGCGACCGCTCCACCGCGACCTGCGCAAGCAGGGCGATCCTCCGCTCGCCTGGGGCGAAGAGGGACATCGGGCGCGCGTCAGGTCGCGGCCAGCGCGCGCTGCGCGGACTCCATGTCCGCCGCGGTCACCGGCCGGCGCGATTCCATCATCGCCACGAAGCAGTCGAAGAGGTACGCGGAGTCGTGCGGGCCGGGCGACGCCTCGGGGTGGTACTGCACGCTGAAGATCGGCTTGGAGGTGTGCCGGAAGCCGGCGAGCGTGCCGTCGTTCAGGTGCACGTGCGTCGGCTCGCCGCCCGCGGCGCGCAGCGATTCCTCGTCGACGCAGAAGCCGTGGTTCTGGCTGGTGATCTCGACGCGCCCGGTGAGCAGGTTGCGCACGGGCTGGTTCGCGCCGCGGTGGCCGAACTTGAGCTTCCAGGTCT
Source organism: Phycisphaerales bacterium (assembly GCA_046096165.1). Lineage (GTDB taxonomy): Bacteria > Planctomycetota > Phycisphaerae > Phycisphaerales > SM1A02 > UBA966. The sequence continues at coordinate 1,234 of JBJTJU010000019.1, forward strand.
TCGCGCCCAGCGCCAGCGCCAGCAGCTGGTGGCCGAGGCAGATGCCGAAGGTCGGCACCTCGCCGGCGATCTCGCGCAGCGTGGCGATGGTGCGCTCGACCGCGGCCGGGTCGCCGGGGCCGTTGGAGATGAAGAGCCCGTCGGGCCGGCGCGCGCGGATCTCGGCGGCGCTCAGGTCGTGGGGCACGGTCTCGACGTCGCAGCCGCGCTCGGCGAGGTTTCGGTAGATGTTGTGCTTGGCGCCGCAGTCGAGCGCCACCACCTTGAAGCGCCGGCCCACGGACGGCTGCCCGCGCAGCGTCCATTCGCCGAGGCCCTCGTCCCAGCTGCCGCTTGCCGTCGGGCTGACGCAGCCGGCCAGGTTCTGGCCGCCCATCGAGGGCAGGGCGCGCGCGGCCTCGACGAGCTGCGCGTCGGTGCGGGCGGTCCCGACGTGCAGGATGCCGCGCAGCGCGCCCTTCGTGCGCAGGATGCGCACCAGGGCACGCGTGTCGATCCCGGTGATGCCGATGGTGCCGTGGCGCGCCATCCACGCGGACAGGCTCTCGGCGGCGCGGTGGTTGCTCGGCTCCTCGATCGCCTCGCGCACGGCGAAGCCGCGCACTGCGATGCCGCGGCTCTCCACGTCCTCGGCGGCGACGCCGTAGTTGCCCATCTCGGGGGCGGTCATGACCAGGATCTGCCCGGTGTAGGAGGGGTCGGTGAGCGCCTCCTGGTAGCCGCACATGGCGGTGTTGAACACCACCTCGCCGCCCTGCTCGGCGCCGTCCGTACAAAGGCCGAACGCGCTGCCCGTGAACACCGTCCCGTCCTCGAGTGCGAGTCGGCAGGCCGGCGCGGCGTGGGTGGAGCGCATCGGGGCAAGTCTATCGGGAACCCGCCCTGCTTTGCGCCCTTCCGGCCCCGCGGGTAGCCTCTTGCGGCCCGGTCCGGACCAGGGTGGCGTGCGCGCCGAAAATCCGGATCGGGAGCGATCCTTCGGGCCACCGGGCCCGAACGAGTCCATCGGACCGGTCCCGCCCGTCGGGGCCTCCGGTCCCGTTGTCCGAGCCAGGAGACAGAAGAAGACATGTCCCGCGAACCCCGCGCCGCCGATCGTTTCTTCCAGACCGTCCCATCCGCGATCGACGGTCGGACCCTCGTGGTCGGCGCCTTCGTCGGCCTGCTCGGCGTCGTGACGCCCGCG
>JBJTJU010000020.1:0-3039 GCA_046096165.1 Phycisphaerales bacterium
AGCCGGGCGGCGCGTCCATCACGCTCACCGACGGCAACGTGTACACGTCCACCGACCTCGCGCCGCTCGTCACCGCCGGCTACTGCTCGGCCAACGACATCGTCAACCAGGTCAATCCGGCGAGCGGCTGGGTCTGGACCGCCAGCACCCGCCGCTTCACGCCGCAGGACTGACGCGGCATCCCCTGCGGCCACCGGCCCGCAGGGACCGAAATCCGGTGGCGCCGGCTGAAGGGCCGGCGCCACCTTTCCGACGAACGGGATGAAGGAGGCACTGATGTTCGGTTCCAAGTCCCTCAATCGCACCGCCGCCTGGATGTCCGGAAGCGGCACCGCACTCGCCGCGGACTTCGGACGCACCACGCTGCGGCTGCTCCAGCTCTCGAACGGCGCACGCGGCTACGAGTGCCGCGCCGCCGCCGAGGTCGCCGGCACGCCCCTCGAGGAAACGACCGCCGTCGCGGCAACCCCGACCGTGATCGGGAAGACCGCCGCCGACGAGCTGCGGGCCCGTCCCTTCTCCGGCACCAGCGCCGCGGTCACCCTGCCGGCCGAGCTCTTCCAGTCGGACATCGCGCGCATGCCGGCCATGCCGGACGGCGAGCTCGCCGAGAGCATCCGGTTCGAGGCGATGGACCGCTTCTCGGTCTCCGCGGAGTCCTCGTGCATCGGCCACGTCCGCCTCGGCGCCACCGCCGGCGGCAGCATCGAGGTGCTCATGCTCTCGGTGGCACGCGACGCGGTCGACCGCGCGACCCGCACGCTCTCGCGCGCCGGGCTCGCCCCGGTCCGCGTCGAGCACGCCGGACTCGCCGCCCTGCGCGCCCTCTCGCGCCAACGCGCCGCGGAGTGCGCCGACCCCGCCGACGCGCGCGACTGGTGCATGCTGCACCTGGAGGACCGCGCCGCCACGCTCGCCATGGTGCGCGACGGCAACCTCGCCTTCTTCCGCACCGTGCGCGGCGACTGGTCGCCGACCGCCGCCCCGGCGGCACCGACGCACGCCGGCGGCATGACCACCATGCTGCGGCTCGCCGACGAACCGATCCCGCTCGAGGACCCCGAGGCCGGCCCGGCCGGCTGGCGGTGGTGCTCGCTCGCCGAGGAATCGCTCCGGTGCCTGCGCCACTTCCAGCGCGCGGCGTCCAGCTGGTGGCCGCGTGCCATCGTGCTCACGGGGCCCGCCGCGGTCGACCCGCAGGCAGCGGCCACCGTCGAAAGCGTCTGCGGCGCGCCGACGTCGCTTGCCGTCCCGATCCGGCTGCTCGAATCCCCCGATGCGTGCATCCACGGCAACGCGTGGGTGGCGGCGATCGGCGCCGCCTGCGCGGGACTGCCCGCGCTGCGCCCGTCCGGCCGGTCGTCCACGACGGCCGCGTCCCCGGCATCCCGCGCCAAGACCAAGGTGGCCGCGGCGTGAACGAGTTCGTCGTCGACTTCCTGCCCACCGACCTGCGCCGCCGCGGCGCGGCGCTCGGCGCCCGCCGCCGCAGCATGCTGCTGGTGTCGCTCCTGGGCCTCTGCGTCGTGGGCGTGTGCGCCCATTCGTGGAACAGCATCCGCGCGGCCGAGCAGCGCCGCGGCGTGTCGCTGGCGCTCGCCGCCAACAGCGGCAAGGTCGACGACCTGATCGAGCGCCTGGCCGCGGAGCAGCGCGACCTATCGACCCGCATCGCCCTGAGCGACCGACGGGCGCTTCCCGCGCAGGCGAGCGACCTCGCCGCGACGGTGACCCACCTGCTTCCTGCCCAGGCGAGCCTGTCCCTCCTGCGCATGGAGGTTCGGCCCGAGCGCTGGATCGCCGTCACGATCCGCGGCAGCGCCCGCAGCAACGCCGAGCTCTACGACTTCGAGCGCCGCCTGGCAGCGACCGCGCCGTTCGAGTCGGTCACCGTCTCCGAGAACCAGCCGGTCGACCTGCCGGGCATGCGCGTCCAGCAGTTCATGCTGACCTGCCGCGTCCCGATGGACGTGCGGATCGAGCGCGCGTCGACCGAAGGGAACACCCGATGAACGATCCGCGAACCAGGATGGCCGCGGCACTCCACACGGTGCGGTCGCACATCGACCGCGACGCCGTCGCCATGGGCATCGTGCCGGCGGCGGCTGCCGTCGTCGCCACCGCGCTCTTCGCCGTGCCGAACTACGTCCGCGCCGGCAGCCTGCGCAACGAGACGCAGCGGCTCGAGGCCGTCGCGGGCGAGAACATCGCGCAGCGAAACAACCTGCTCCGCCTGGAATCCGCCGTGGTGGGCATGCGCCGCGAGTGCGCCGACCGGTGCCCGCCGCCGGCCGCTGCCGACGAGCGCGAGGCGCTGCTTGCCGCCGTGACGCGGACCACCGACGGTGCCGGCGTTCGGACGCAGTCGATCCGCACCGGCAGCCAGTCCGCCCATCCGGAGGCGATCTGCGGCATGCGCCTCTCGCGCCGCGAGGTGACGGTCGAGATGACCGGGTCGTTCGATGCTGCCTTCGGCGTGCTCGATGCCGCGGAATCGACCGGCCGCCTGGTGACCCCGCGCGTGATCGAGTTCTCGAGCGCGGCCGGTGCGGACGAGCAGGCCATCCTCGGCACCTCGGCCGTGCGGGCCACGTTCGTCTTCGACGGGTGGAGCGAGGCACCGGCAACGGCGAAGAAGGCCGGCGCGCCGGAAGGAGCGCGCCGATGAACGCAACGACCCTCACCCGGCGATGGACGGCCGCATGCGAGCGGCTCGGCGTGCAGCCGAAGCACTTCGCCGTCCTGGTCGTCGCCACGGTGCTTGCGATCGGCGCGTTGGTCGGGCGCTCGGCGTTCACGGCGGGCAAGCGTGGCAGCGCCCCGCGTGCCGCCACGGCGACCACGGCAACGGCCGGAAGCGCCGCCGCCACCGCGCCCACGGCGCACGTCCGCCCCGCGACCACCGTCCGCTGCGCGCTGCAGTCGCGCCCGGCGCGCGACCCGTTCCGGACCTTCGTCGAGCTGCCTGGCGCCGCCTCCGGCGACGGGACGGTGGGCATGCCGCTGGCCGCAGCACCTGCGGGCCTGGTCCTCCGGGCC
>JBJTJU010000021.1:0-11480 GCA_046096165.1 Phycisphaerales bacterium
ACCACCGATTGCTGCGCACGCCGCGTCGGCAGGCCCGCTTCCTTCGAGTCAAGCAGGTCGGCGCTGCGTGCCATGTCGTCGAGCGCCGACTGCAGGATGTCACGCGGCTTGGCACCCGACAGGCTCTCCTCGATCGCCGAGGGCGGCTGGTCCGCACGCTCGCCGCCGCCGATGCCGAGTGCGTCATCGAGCGATGGCGGCGGGGGATCCGCCGGTGCCTGCTTCGCCGGCGGGGGCGCTGCCGGTGCGGCGGCGGAACCCGCGGGCGGCGAAGGCGGCGGGGTTGCCTGGCCCATGAGCACCGCGACCGAGAGGATGGCGACCGACACGCTCACTGCACGGGTCCTTCCTGTGCGCCCGGCACCGGCACGGGCTGCGGCATCGACGCACGCATGGCCTCGACCCAGCGCTCGCCAAGCTCCATGACGCGCCGCTGGCGCTCGGCGATGCGGCCAAGGTACGCCGCTCGGTCGGCCTCCGGAAGCCGCTCGGCGGCGGCGGTGTCGTCGAGGATCCGCTGCGACATGGTCCGAAGCAGCCGGAGCTCCGCGATCGGCGGCACGCGCTCGCGCGCCTCACCGTCGCCACCACCCTGGCCCTGGCCTGCCCCGTCCTGGTTGGGTGCTTCCGCAAAGGGATCCTCCGGTTCCGGGGGATCCTCGAGCGCCTCGATGAGCGACGCGATCGACTGCTCCACCTCGCGCTGCAGCATGACGGTGCGCAGCGAGGTGGCATTCGAGGACAGGTCGCGGGTCGCGGCGGTCGACGCCCCGACCATCTCGTCGTTGGAGGCCCGGAAGAGGTCGCTCGCCGCGACGTCCTCGCGCGCGGACACCGCCTGCAGCAGGCCGGTCACCGCGGACTGCTCGGTGGCGATGCGGCGCGATTCGATGAAGGCGCGCCGGTCGGCCGGCCGGCCCGGTGCGGGCACCACGCGCTCGGTGCCTTCGCGCGCGCTCCGCTGCCGCTCGAGCACCTGTGCGTAGAGGCCACGGAGTTCCTCGCGCCGTCGGTTCTCCGCCGCCCGCTCCGCCTCGCGCGCCGCCTGCTGCGCCGCCGCCAGGGCATCCTGCACCGAGGCACGCGCATCCTCGAGCGACCCGTTCGCACGCTCCAGGCCGACGGGCACCGCGCGCAGGGCGGTGGCGGAATCATCAAGCTGCTCGGCGCCCTGTCCGACGAGCGTCGAGACGCGGCGCAGGTCCTCGCCGCCGCCTGCGGCCTGCTCCGCGATGCCGGCGGCATCGCGCGACAGCGCAAGCACGCCTCCGGCCTCCGAGTCGATCGACGCCGCATCCTCGGCCGCCAGCCGCTGCACGGGGAGCATGCGCTGCTCGATGCCCGCCAGCAGCGCACGGAGCGCATCGGCGATCTCGCCCATGCGCCGGCGCAGTTCCTCGGTGCGCGCGCGACGCTGGGCGCGCATCGCCTGCTGCATCGCCTCGACCGCCTGCGCAGCCTGCTGCTGCGACTGCTGCGCGGCCTGCACCTGGTTCTCCTCGGTCTGCGAGGCGGCCTGCTCGAGCTGGCGCGCCAGGCCACGCTCCTCGGCCTCGCGCGCGGCCTCGCGCATGGCTTCGGGGACGCCGGCGTCCGGGCGTTCCTCGCGTGCCACTTCCTCCGCACGCCGCTCGAGGTCGGAGGCAAGCGACCGCGCCTCGGCGGCCGCCTCGCGCTGCGCCTCCGCGGCGCGATCAAGCTGCTCGCGCACGCCGGCATCCAGTTCGTCGCGCGACCGACCGACCGAACGCTCCGCCGCCGACTGCGTCTGCCGCGACGCCTCGGCGATCCGCTCGGCCAGCCGGTCGATGCGGCGCGAGAGCTCGGCCGTCTCCCGGTCGCGCTGCAGGGCGGCTTCCAGGTCGGCAAGTGCCTGCTCGGCGGCGCGCGCCTCGCGGGCGGCGGACTCGGTCGCGGCGGCGGCGGATTCCGACGACGCCTCGGGCGCACCCTCGGCCGCCTGCCTGGATGCCTCCTGGGCACGGCGCCCCGCCTCGCGGGCCATCCCGGCGGCTTCCTCGATCGCGCGGTCCAGTCCATCGCCATCGGTGCCGTTTCGCTCCAGGCGCCCACCCAACTCCTCGAGCGAGCGCTCGAAGGCGCCCACGCGGTCGGCCATCCGACCCTCGGCGCCGGACAGCTGCGCACGACGCGCCGCGGTAGCGGCTGCATCCGCACCAGGCGCACGCGCGGACTCGGCGGTCGCCTCCATCGAGGCCGCCAGCTCCCCCTGTTCCTCGCGCAGGCGCGTGGCAGCCTCGCGAAGCTGTCCCAGGCGCGAGCGCACCTGGTCCGCCAGCTCGGAGGCGGAGATCACGCGGAAGATGCGCGGCGAACTCGCCACCGGCGCGCGCGCCACGCCCACGGACTCGAACGCATCCACCACGCGCGCGATGCACTCGACGCGGTCGCCGGGTTCCACGCCCATCGCACGCAGCGCCAGGGTGCGCTCGATGCGCGCCGAAGCACCGGTCGATCCGGGCGTCGGTTCAAGCGCGCGCGGTTCCGCACCGTCGCGCAGGATGCGCACGTCGATCCATGACCGCGTCACGCCGAGGTCGTCGCGTGCCTCGGCCACGACCGCCGGCGATGCCTCGACCGTCACCGTCTCGTCCGCGGCCGGCTCGACGATCGCCACGGACGGTGCCGCATCGGGAATCGCCGGGATCTCGAAGGCAATGCGCTCGGTCGGCTCGATGCCCCCTTCGCCGACGGGCTTCAGTTCCAGCACGCCGCGGCCGGAGGCGTTCCAGCGAACGGTCCATCGCGACGGATCCGCCGGATCGACGTCGACCGCGGGCGGGATCGATGCGCCTTCGTCGCCCGTCACGGCAAACGTGCGCGCCACCCACGCCGCGGGATCGTCTCCTTCGGCCGGCGGCGTCACGGCGACCATGCGGAGCTCGACCACGATCTCCGAGCCCGCAAGCACCGGGGGTGCCACCAGGGCACGGCGGTCGGTGCCGTTGCCGAGGTCCGCCGTGCGCACGTCGATCTGCCCGCGCGCGTAGGCAGGCGGCGTGATGGTGGCGGAGGCCGACTCGACCGCCGGCGGCGCCACGAGCCGTACCGACGTCGCCATCGTCTCCATGTCGGGGGTCATGAAGCGCACCTCGACCGACTCGCCGTCCGCCTCGACGAGGCGCTCGAAGGTCCCGTCCGGCTGCAGCGACATCACCACCCGACGCCATTCGCCCCGCCCGTCGCGCAGCACGCGGTACTCCGCCTCGACGCGCATGGAGGATGCATCCCCGCGCACCGGCGTGGCGCGGAGCGGAAGCGCCGTGCCGCGTGGATGCACGCCGGCGCGCATCGCCGACTCGACCATGGTGCGCGCCGGCCACTGCACGTCGGCAAGCGGCGTCACCAGGCGGCGCACGCCGATCGACGCGATGTCCGGCGCAAGGAGCGCAAGCAGCACGAACCCCGCGAGCGCCAGGCCCGCCGCGCCGGCCGCGCGCCGCGCCGGCCGCGCATCGACGCGTCCCGTGGACACGGTGGGAGCCACGGCACCCGCCTCGCGAATGACCTCCGCCGCAAGCGGTGACCCACGATGCTCGTCTGCGGAGAGATCGGTCGCCGCCGCCAGGCGACCGGACGCCTCGGGCCGTCCGCGTTCGAGCCGCAGCGCCACCTCGACGAGGGGCGGCGCGAATCGCCACGCCGGAAGCACGCGCCGGATGAACCAGGCGGCGCCGCCCGCAAGCAACGCCGCCAGCTCCACCATCCGGAGCGCCGGCGGCAGCCGCAGCGCGAAGTCGACGAACGCAGCCGCCGCAATGGCCGCGATCCCGAACGCCACCGCCTGCGAGACGCGCTCGGCGACCAGCACGCGCCGCACCGAGCGACGCACCGACTCGAGTGGTCCACGCACCGCCTGGGCCGGCTGGTCGGCGCGCGCTGCAGTGGGGTTGTTCGACGGGTCATTCATCACCGATGTCCAGCGCACCAATCACACCAGCCGCGACAGCCTCCGGAGCACCCACTCCGCGCCCAGCAGCGAAAGCAGGGCGATCAATGCCGCTGGGCTGTTCCACAGCGCATCGCGGATCGGGTTCTCGGTCACGATCGACCGGTTGGGGATGCCGGCGACGAGGGTCGCCAGGTCCGCCGGCGCCACCACGCGACCGCCCGTCTCGCGCGCGAGCGTCTCCAGGAGCGGCCGGTCCGCTTCCGCATCGCGCAGTTCCGCATCGTCCCGCGAGACCTCGATCACCGCACCGGCGCCGGCGCGGGCCGCCAGCGTCGCCTCGCGCGGCCGGAGCGTCCAGCGACCGATCGACTCCGGCGTCCACGTCGCCACGAATCCGCCGCCCGCGGCCGGCACCGCCTCCACTTCGACCGGGGTCACCCCCGCATCGGCCGCGACCGCCTCGAGCGCCACGCGCGCCACCTGCGTGCCGGCAGGCACCTCCACCTCGATGCGCACCGGCTCGCCGACGATGGCGCGTCCGGTGTCGACGGCGATGCGCACCTCCTCGCGTCCCGTGCCCAGGGATGGCCGCGCCGCCGCACGCAGCAGCTGGATCCAGAACCGCTCGGGGTACGTCTCGCCGCGGCCGTTGCGCCAGCGCCACACCTCGTCGGTCGCCACGTAGGCGACGAGCCCCGCGCCGTAACGCATCGAGAGGACGAGCGGCGACGGTGCGCCGTCGACCGACTGCAGCGAGTGCGCCAAGACCTCGGTGGCGGGCTTGAGCGACGCCGGCGCGATGCGCTGCGCCCACTCGAAGCGCGACCACGCCTCGTCGGGCGATCGCAGTTCCTCCGGGAACGCACCCTTCGGGTCATCCGACAGCCGCATCACGCCCAGTCGGGCCGCCGGCGGCGCCGGCACCAGGTTCACCGCGTCCGGAAGCCGGTCGAGTTCGTACGGCCCCGAGAACGGAAGCAGGTCCTCGAGCGCGGATCCCGCCCACGAACGCGGCGTGCTGCGTGCACCGCCGATCACGACGAGGCCCATGCCGCGCTCGGACACCGCACGGCGCACCTCGGCAAGCTGCTCGCCGGTGAAGAACGATGCCGGCATGTCACCGATCACCACCAGGTCGAATCGGTCGAACTCCTCGCGCGTGCGCGGCAGGCGCGCGATCGGGGTGTTGCCTTCCTGCGCGAAGTCGCGGTCCGCGGAGAGAAGCATCACCGCGCTCTCCACCGACCGCTCGCGCTGCAGCAGGTTCTTCAGGTAGCGGTACTCCCACCGCGGGTATCCGTCGACGTAGAGGATGCGCACCGGGCGATCGACGATCGCGATCGGCACCGCGCGACGGTCGTTCGCCGGGATCAGGTCACGTGCGGCCGAGGCATCGACCACGCGCACCTCCCACGTGGCGTCGCCGGACCCGGGCGGCGTGGCCACCAGCTGCACCGCCTCGCGCGACGGGTCCGTGCCGCCCGGGCGCGGTGCGAGTTCGGCTGCATCGAGCACGGCGCCGGTCGAGCGATCGACGAGTTCGGCGCGCATCGTGCGCAGCCGGGCGGGCCCACGGCGCTCGATCACCGCCTCGACCGGCACCAGGTCGCGCACGAACGCCCGGCGCGGGGCCTGCAGGTCCGCGACCGAGGCATCCCCGAGCGCGGCATCGGCACCCAGCGCCACCGAAGACACCACGATGCCCTCGGACTGCAGCCGGCGCACCAGCGCCCGATCCGGCGAATCGGTGGTGCGGCCATCGGTGAGGAGGACGATCGCGCTCACCGGCCGGCCCGACGTGCGTGCCAGTGCCTGGTCGATCGCCTGCGCAAGCAGCGTGCGTTCGCCCACCGCGTCGCCCACCGACACACCGCCACCGGCATCGCGCGGCAGCGGCACCAGCGCCTCGGAGAACCCGAACCACGACACCCGGTGCTCGACGCCGAGCGAATCGAGCGGCGAGCGGGCCGCGATCGCGCGCAGCGCCGCGTCGCGCGTGCTCGGCGTGCCGTCCGGGCCCGGCGTGTCCTCGATCTCGAGCGATCGGCTGCGGTCGGCGAGGACCAGCACCGCATCGGGCTCGATGCGCTCGCGCGGCACCTCGAGCACCGGACCCGCCACGAGTGCTGCCAGGAACACGATCGTGACGGTGCGCAGCGCTGCCAGCATCCGTCGCCGGCCGCGCGGTACATCCATCTGGCGATAGGAGAGCCACGCGACGGCAGCAGCCATGGCCAGGATCGTCACCCATGCCCACGGGGCGAACGGCCGCTCCCACGCCCAACGCACCATCGGTGCATCCGACGGAATCGCCTCCAGGCCAAGGATCCATCGGACGGGTGCCCACCCGATCATGCTGCGCTCCCCGCTGCCACGCGCGTTGCCGGTGCCACGACCGATGGACGCCGCACGGCGTGCGAGAAACGCCGCGCGAGCCACGCCTCGACCGCGGCCAGCAAGACTGCCGCGGCGAAGAGCCACGGCACCAGCTGGTCGCTGCGCGATGCATCCTGCGAGGAACGCTCGCCGTCACCCTCCGGCGCCCCGAAGGTCACGTTCCCGATCGATGCAAGCCATGGGGTCAGCCGATCCATGGCCACGGCACGGACGGATGCCACCGATGGGTCGATCGTCGCCGCCAGCACGCCCTGCGACGCTCCGCGCGCATCGACCAGTTCATAGAGACCGCCGCGCTCGATGGGTGCCGACGCCCGCCCCCCGGCGCCGACCGCGATCGAGCGGGCACCCGGAAGCGCACCACCATCAGGCGCCACGGGCCGGAGTTCGGCAACGCCCGCACGGTCGATGGTCGGCACGCCGCCCACGCGCACGTTCTCCGAGGCCGTCGCGTTGCGCCGTGCCTCGGCGAGCATCTCCTGCCACAGGGGAACCATGAGCGGCTTGAGCGGAAGCGTGGTCCACGAGGGATCCATCGACACCGTCGACACCACCACCCGGCCGCGCGCACCCGCCGGCGTCCATGCCAGGAGCACGGGGCGCCCGTCCGCACACCGAAGCTGTGCCGAGGATGCATCGCTTCCCACGTCGATCGGCAGCACGCGCGACACGTCGACGGCCGCGGCGAGCGGCGAGAGCTCGGCACCGAGCACGCGAAGGAGCGTTCCGTCCGTGCGTTCCCCAGAGAGGGCCACCGGGGGATCGACCATGGTCGACGAGATGGACACCGCCCACGGCACGCCGAACGTCGCCGTGAGCGCGGCGGTCCACGCCTGCGCATCCTCGCGCGGCACCGGAAGGACCACGGCGGTTCCCCCACGCACCACGAAGGCAGCGAGCGCGTCCCACTGCGCGGCCGACATCGCCTGCGGCTGGCTCACGACCACCAGGTCGGCACCGGCCGCAGCGCGCGCATCGAACGCCGCGGGATCGACCATCACCACGTCGACGGCGGGTGGATCCGACGGTGCCAGCGCACGCGCCACCCACTCGCCCTGCGACAGGCGGTCGATGCCGGACGACTGGTCGAACGTGCGTCGGTCGACCACCACCGCACGCAGCCGCTCGGTCGACGGGAGCACCGTGGCCGAGGCATCGTCCGTGGGCTGTGCGTCCACCGACAGCCGGGCCACCACCGCGCGCCGCGAGGACGTTCCGGCCTGCACCGGACGCTCGGCCGCCGCCAGGGTGACCGAACGGGACAACTCCCCTGCCGACAGTTCCACGGCACGTTCGACCGGTGCCACGAGCGATGGGCCATCGATGCGCACCGTCGTGCGGAGCGGGCCATCACCCCGGTCGCGCTCGACCGTGACGCGCACGGACGCCGGTGCCTCGGGGCCGGTGCCGGCGGTGCGAACGGCCTCGATCGACGCAATGCGCAGGTTGGCACCCTCGGCCCCGGGCGGCGGCAGCACCTCCGCGGACACGGGTTCGCCAGCGGGTGCCGCGATCGCTCCCATCGACCCGACGGTTCCCTCGCGCCAGGCGCTCGCGACGAACATGCGCCGCTCGGTGCCCGCCGCATCCGGATGCGAGAGCACGGCATGCGCCGCACCGATCGCCCCCGCCACGTCGACCGACGCTTCCGAGCTTGCCATCGCCGAGAGCCGGCGAAGCGCCGCCGCACGGTCGGATGTCGCCACCACCTCCGCCGACGGGCGGGACATCGAGAACACCGCCACCCGGTCACCCGCGGAAAGCGACTCGATCCGCGCGCGCGCCTCGTCCACCGAGCGTGCGAGCGCCGTGCCGGAACCGATCCGCTCGGCGGAGGCGGCCCCGTCGTCGATCACCACCGCCAGCGTCCGCACCGCGCGTGCGGTGGATGCGCCACCCCCCACGAGGGGAGCGGCAATCGCCAGTCCCGCCGTCGCGACCAGCAGGCAACGGACCGCAAGCAGGAGCCAGCGCTCGATGCGCCGCGTGCGCTCCACCCGCCGAAGCGCCTCGCGCAGCAGGTCCATCGCCGCCCATTCGACCGGCCGGCGGCGGCGGCGAAGCAGCAGGTGGATCACGATCGGCAGCGCCACCGCGGCGGCGGCGGCGGCGGCCAGCCCGGGCGACGCGAAGGTGATCACGCGGCGCCCCCGCCGCGCAGCAGGTCGCGCCGCGCCAGGAGCGCCGCCAGTGCCGGTCCCACGGATTCATGCGTGTCGAGCCGAATCAGGTCGTCGCCGAACCCGCGCGCGAGCCGCTCGAGCGCACGCTCGTCCTCGGCAAGCACCTCAAGGTACGCCTCGCGCACGCTGCGCGCATCGATCTCGAGCGCAGGCTCGCCTTCCATTCCCTCGAAGGGTGCGTTCTCGTCGAGGTCGAAGCGCAGCTCCTCGCGGTCCAGGATCCGCACCAGGATCACGTCGTGCCCGCGGTGACGCAGGCGCGCCAGCGCGTCGCGTACCCGCGCATGCGGCATCAGGAAGTCCGACACCAGCACCACGAGCGAGCGGTGCGTGACGCGTGCCAGCAGCTCGTCCACCGCGCGGCCGACGTCCGCACGGCCGTCGACCGGGTTGGTCGCCAGGCACTGCACCACCGAACGCCAGTGTCCCTGCGTGTTCGAGCACCGCGTGGATGCGACGACGGACGGCCCGAAGAGCGACACCGACACCCGGTCGCGCTGTGAGAGTGCCAGGAACGACATCGCCGCGGTGGCCGCTGTCGCATGGTCGAACTTCGTCCACGCCGCCTCGCGGCCGGTGCGCGTGCCGCCCCAGCCTCCCTTGGTGCCGAGCGTCCCGAACGCCATGCTGCGCGAGGCATCCACCAGGAAGTGGATGTCGAGGTTGGTCTCCTGCTGGAAGCGCTTGAGGTAGATCTTGTCGCTTCGGCCGAAGACCTTCCAGTCGATGTGGCGCACCGGGTCGCCGGGCACGTACTGGCGGTGCTCGGCGAACTCGACCGCCAGCCCCTGGTAGGGCGAACGGTGCATGCCGCTCATCACGCCCTCGGCGATCCGCTTGGCGCGGATCTCGAAGGGCCCGAGCTGGGCGAGGGTTTCCGGGGCCAGGTACTGCTCGGCGCGCACGAGGTCAGGGCTTCACGAGGCGCTCGAGCTCGCGTGCCCCGGGACTCGAGACGTCCTCGACGGGCACCGCCGCGACCAGGTCGGCCACGATCCGGTCCGCGCCCACGCCGTCGGCCTGCGCGTTGAAGTTGAGCTGCACGCGGTGCCGCAGCACCGGCACGGCGACGGCGCGGATGTCGTCCGGCGTCACCGTCGGCGCGCCGGAGAGAAGCGCCCGCGCCTTGGCCGCAAGCACCAGGAACTGGCTCGCGCGCGGGCCTGCGCCCCAGGACACGTAGTCGACCACCGACTTCGGGGCACCCACCGCCGACGCGGGATCCTGCGCCGCGCGCGTGGCGCGCACGATGCGCAGCGCATAGCGCACCACGTGGTCGGCGACCGGCACCTCGCGCACCAGTGCCTGGATCGAGCGCACGTCGGACTCCGACAGCACGGGGGCCGGCGGCGGTGGCGGTGCGCCCGTCGTGCGGCGCACGATCTCCGCCTCGTCCTCGGCGGTCGGGTAGCCGATCTTCACCTGCAGCATGAACCGGTCGAGCTGCGCCTCGGGCAGCGGATAGGTGCCTTCCTGCTCGATCGGGTTCTGCGTCGCGAGCACGAAGAACGGCTCCGGCAGTCGGTGGTTCACGCCGCCCACCGTCACCTGGCGCTCCTGCATCGCCTCGAGCAGCGCGCTCTGCGTCTTCGGCGGCGTGCGGTTGATCTCGTCGGCCAGGATGACGTTCGCGAAGATCGGCCCGGGCACGAATCGCAGGCGGCGCGTGCCGGAGGCACGGTCCTCCTCGATGACCTCGGTGCCGGTCATGTCGCTCGGCATCAGGTCGGGCGTGAACTGGATGCGCGAGAACCCAAGCGACATGCTGCGCGCAAGGGTCGACACCAGGAGCGTCTTCGCCAGGCCCGGCACGCCCTCGATCAGCGCGTGGCCGCCGCAGGCGAGGGCGATCATCACCTCGTCGATGACGCGGTCCTGGCCGACGATGGTGCCGTGCACCGCGGTGCGCAGTCGCCCGGCCGCTTCCCGTGCATCGGCAGGCGTACGGACGGCCGAGGATGCATCGGAAGCGTTCATCGCAGAAGTATAGTTCTGCCCCTTGCCGGAACTCCCGGAAATCGAGGTGGTCAGGCAGTCGCTGCGGCCGGTGCTCGAGGGTGCGTCGATGCGCGTGGTGCAGGTCGGTCCGCACGACATGCGCGCGCGCGGGAGGGGACGCACCGCACGTGTGCGTGGACCGTGGATGACCGCGCGGCTGCTTCTCGACGGCGCACGCATCGATCGGCTCGAACGCCGCGGCAAGCAGCTGGCGATCGTCGCGCGTGATGGCCGGACCCTCGTGGTGCAGCTTGGGATGTCCGGCCAGCTGATCGCGGGCGACTGCGATGCGACGCACCGACACGTGACATGGGACGCAATGCGTCGGCGTTCGCGCGTCTCCGTGACCTTCCGCGACCCTCGGCGATTCGGCGGACTGTCGAGCTGGCCATCCTTCGATGCCGTGCGCCAGGCCTGGGACGACGAACTCGGCCCCGACGCCCTCGACATCGATCCGGGGCACCTGCGCGCCGCGCTCTCCGGCCGCCGCAGCGTCAAGGCAGCGCTCCTGGACCAGCGTGCCATCGCCGGTGTCGGCAACATCTACGCCGACGAGTCGCTGCACCGCGCCGGCATCGATCCGCGCCTGCGGTGCACGCGACTGCGCGACCACGACATCGAGGCGCTGGCCCGGGAGATCCGGCACGTCCTGGGCCGCGCCGTCATCCGCGGCGGCAGCACGCTGCGTGACCACCGATCCGCCACCGGATCACGCGGCGATGCCCAGCAGGAACATGCCGTCTACGGCCGAGGCGGCCTGCCGTTCCTTCGCTGCCGCACGGCCCTGCGCGCATGCCGGCTGGCCGGGCGCACCACCTGCTGGTGCCCGGCGTGTCAGCCGCTTGTCCACAGGCCGATGCCCCGCATGGCGGGGGGGTCCATCCGGCGTGGGTCGACGCACTGACGCCGATCCGACGACGGTTTGGATATGGCAAGGAAGAACCTCTTCGTCCTCCTAGGAAAGAGCCCTGTCTGACTGTGGACAACTC
>JBJTJU010000022.1:0-4691 GCA_046096165.1 Phycisphaerales bacterium
AGAAGAAGGCGAAGGCCCCGGCCGCCCGCCGCGGATCGCCGCTCTCGAGCACCTGGGAGTGAGGCTCGCGGCCACGATCGCGGCGGTCGCCTGCCTGGCGCTTGCGGGTGCGGACGATCCGCCGGCGCCCAAGCGCTCGCCCGCGGGCCTTGCGCTTGCGGCCATGACCGTCGGAGGCGAACCCGTCGAGGTCGAGGTGGCCGACACTCCGGACGCCCGCGACCGCGGCCTGGGCAGCCGCACCGCCGTGCCGCGCGGCAGCGGCATGCTCTTCGTCTTCCCGGCGGCCGACTTCCTGTCGTTCTGGATGCTCGACTGCCTGGTGCCGATCGACGTCGCGTTCTTCGCCGCAGACGGCACGGTGACCGCCGTGCATGCCATGCGCGCCGAGCCACCCCGGGGGAAGGACGAGGCCGTCGCCGCCTACCGCGCCCGACTGCCCCGCTACGGCTCGCCGACGCGCGCCGTCGGCGCACTCGAACTGGGGGCCGGGGAGATGGCGCGGCTCGGGGTCAAGGCGGGCTCGAAGCTCACCCTTCCCGCGGGCGTCACCGTTCCCGCACGGCGCTGAGCGCCGCCGGCGTCACGCCGCCGGCATCACCACGCCACGGCACTGGCCGAACCCGATCCTCGGGTGCCCCGCCGCCTCGCACCAGCCGGTGATCGTCACTTCGTCGCCGTCCTGCAGGAACCGCCGCTCGGTGCCGTCGCCCAGGGTGACGGGCTCGGTGCCGCGCCACGTGCGCTCCAGCATGCAGCCGCGGCTCTCCTTGGTGGGTCCGCTGATGGTGCCGCTCGCCAGCAGGTCGCCCGGGCGCATGACGCAGCCCGTCGACGCGTGGTGCGCCAGCATCTGGCTCATGGTCCAGTACATGTCCGCGAACGACCCGAGGCTGATGCGCGTCGGTGCCGTGCCCGCGGCCCGCATGCCGGCGCTCGCGATGGTGACCTCGAGCCGCACGTCCACCACGTAGTCGTCGGCGCGCCGCAGGTAGTCGAGCACCGGCGGGTCGGCCGCACCGCGCGCCGGGCCCGGGCGGCAGTACGGGCGCAGCGCCTCGAGCGTCACCACCCACGGGCTGATCGAGGTGCAGAAGTTCTTGGCGTTGAACGGCCCGAGCGGCTGGTACTCCCACTTCTGCACGTCGCGCGCGGACCAGTCGTTGACGATCACGCAGCCGAAGAGGCGCTCGTCGGCCCTTCCCACCGCGATGCGCTCGCCGAGCGCGTTGGCGGCGCCACCGAGGAACACGCCCATCTCCAGCTCATGGTCCATCAGCTTCGACGGCCCGAAGGACGGCGGGCCGTCGTCGCTCGCGACCGTCTGTCCGTGGGGCCGGCGCACCGGCGTCCCGTCGACCACGATGGTCGCCGACCGGCCGTGGTAGCCGACCGGCAGGTGCTTCCAGTTGGGCATCAGGGGCTGGTTCGGGCGGAACATGCTGCCCACGTTGGTGGCGTGGTGCTCGCTCGCGTAGAAGTCGGTGTAGTCGCCGATCTCGGCCGGCAGGCGCATCGCGATCGCCGCGCGGTCGAGGAGCACGGCGTCCCGCCGCGGGTGGCGCTCGATGCTGCCGGCGCCGGAGGAGAGCATCGCCGACACGTGCGCGCGCGCCGCGGACCAGTCGGCGCGGCCGAGCGCCATGAACGCGTTCAGGGTCGGCATGCGCAGCGCCGACACGATGCGGGGCGCAAGCCCATCGAGCATCCCGAAGCCCGCGGCTTCCGCCAGGTCGAGCGCGGCGTCGCCGATCGCGACCATGATGCGCGGCTCGCCCGGGCGGTCGGACCGCTCGGCCACGCCCCATGGAAGGTTCTCGACCGGGAAGTCGGCCTCGGGGCGTTCGGCCCCGGGCACCCAGCAGCGCGTGCGCGTCGTCATGTGGTCAGGCCTTGGCCGCGGCGGGCGGCAGCAGGTTCATCGTCCGGAGGTCGTCCATCGGCTCGTCGAAGGAGCAGCTGCCGAAGCTCGACGCGAAGCGCTCGCGCGCCTCGCGCAGCTGCCCGAGGGCGAGCGAGCGACCCTTCCAGGAGACGTTCGTCGGCGCGAACTCGAAGTGCCGGCCGTTCGTGTCCGAGAGCAGCATCTCCAGCTCCTCCTGCTCGATCGCGCGGTGGTAGAGGAGCGCCGACCCGAAGAACACGTTCACGAAGCCGAACTGGTCGCACCCCACCGACTCGGCGAAGTGCCGGAACGGGTGGTGCAGTCCCGCGGTCGCCTTGAAGGGCACGCCGGCGCCGGCGCACGCCGACAGGAATCGCGCGAGTTCAAGCGTGCCGGGGTGCGCTTCCGGGGCCGTGCCGCCCGTGCGCACCTTGGCGCCGGCCTCCATCTCGGCAAGCGCCGCCACCATGCCGCGCACGTCCTGCTGCCAGGGCAGCTCGAACCACGGGAAGAGTGTCTCGGGCATCAGCTCGAGCGCCCCGTCGATGGCATCGGCATTCTTAGGCTTCAGCTCGATCGACTCGATGACCGCACGCCCGCTGCCCGGCTCGGCGTGGCGCGTGTTGAAGCGCTCGATCGCCTCGAGCTCCGCCTCGAACGCCTCGTCCCCGGTCGCCTCGCAGAGCACCGTGAGCGTCCATGGGTCCTCGGAGTCGTCGCGCTCGCCGGTCGGCAGGTGCGCCGCCGCGCAGCGCTCGAACTCGCCGATCCGCTTCAGGGGCACCACCAGGCGGCCCAGGGCCCAGCGGTCCGGGCCGCCGCGGTGGCGCGCGTAGTTGGCCACGGTCCGCTGCATGTCGAGCGAGGCCGGCGGGAAGAGGCCGGCGTAGTCGACGATGCCGTGCATCAGGGCGCGGGTGGTTTCCATGGGAACCCCATTATGCCCGGGCCGACGTGCCCTCGCCCGGCCCCTCGGTCCGCGTGCCGTCGGCGGCCTCGGTCCAGTCCAGGCTCGAGCCGAACGATTCCCGCAGGCTCATGGCGGCAAGCATCGCCACCGGCACCAGGATCGCCCCGAGGAGCGCCGCGGCCCGCCACTTCGCCTCGCCGGCCGCGCCGGCGCCCGCCTCCGGGTCGCCCTGGAAGATGCGCTCGAACACGTGCCACAGCGCCGCGCTCCCGGCCGCCGACCCGCGCACGAAGTTCGGGGCGCTCGTGGTGGCGGTGGCGCGCAGGTTGGTGCCGAACTGTTCCGCGGTGGTGGTGACGAACACCGCCCAGTAGCCGCAGCCGAAGCCGATCGCGACGCAGATCGCATAGAAGGCACCCGGGTGCGTCGGCGGCACCGTGAAGTAGGCGATGATCGCCGCCGCGGTCAGCACGTGGAAGGCAAGGAGCGCCCGCCGCCGGCTCTTCAGGAGCTGGCTCAGCAGCCCGCTCGCCAGGTCGCCGGCCGCCAGCCCCACGTAGCACCACATGATCGCCAGGCCCGGCTTCGGCACCTGGTCCTTTGCGATGCCCATCGAGAGCCCGATGGCATCGCAGTACTTCACCAGAATGCCCACGCAGTACCAGATGGGCACGCCCAGCAGGATCAGCGCCAGGAACCGCCGCGCGCGCGCCCATGGCCACCCAAGCAGCCAGAACGCGCCGCGGCCCGAGCCGTGCGCCTGCTTCACGCGCGAGAACATGCCGCTCTCCACGACGCCTACGCGAAGGAAGAGGAGCGCCAGCCCGAGCATGCCGCCGATCAGGTAGGCGTTGCGCCAGTCCGACACCAGCTCCGTCACGAAGTACGCGCACACCGCGCCCATGATGCCGACCGTCGCCACCATGGTGGTCGCGAAGCCGCGCTGCTCCTTGCGCACCAGCTCGCTGACGAGCGTGATGCCCGCGCCCAGCTCGCCCGCCAGGCCGAAGCCCGCGACGAAGCGCAGCAGCGCGTACTGGTTGAAGGCCGTGCCCAGCCCGACCGCATGCAGCCACGCCCACGCCCCGTCCGCGGGCACGTCCGCCACGAACGCGTTCAGGATGTTGGCCACCGAGTAGACGACGATCGAGCCGAAGAGCATCTGCAGGCGCCCCAGCCGGTCCGCCAGGATGCCCCATGCCAGGCCGCCGAGCACCAGGCCGGTGGTCTGCAGGTAGTTGTCGAGCAGGATGCCGTTTCGCTGCAGGATGTCGGCTTCCAGCGCGGCCTTCGCCCGCTCCATCGACTCCGCGTCGGCGAACTTTGCGCGCGACAGCAGGTCCTCCTGCGCGGCGGCGATCTCCTTCCCCAGCAGGTCCTTCAGGCTGCGCACGCGCACCAGCGCGAAGAGCAGCAGGTCGAAGATGTCCACGAAGTAGCCGAGCGCCGCCACCAGCGTCGCCAGCACCACGTTCCGGTCGCGCAGCGTCCCTGACGTCACGCCGGGCTCAATGGGTCGAGGCCGGCGCGCATCCGCAGGTCTTCAGGAACCGGCGGATGTCGGCGATCTCGTGGTCGTTGTCGAGGGTGTGCCCGGCGTGCTTCGGCACCGGGAACGACATCTCGTGGCCGTTGAGCCTGACCTTCAGGTGGTCCTTCTTGGTCTCTTCGCACGTGGCTCCCAGGCCCTCGAACATGTGCACGATGTCGCGCCAGTGGATGTTGTGGGGCGTCGGGTGCGAGAAGATCTGCTTCAGGGTGTGCTCGACGTGGTGGCTCATGGGTGAATTCGTCCTTCCGGGGCCCGAGTCTATCGGTCGCGCGGGCGTGCATGCACGCGCTAGAATCCTCCACGTCGCGGGCATAGCTCAGTTGGTAGAGCGTCAGCTTCCCAAG
>JBJTJU010000023.1:0-2134 GCA_046096165.1 Phycisphaerales bacterium
AGGGCAAGGACCTGAGCCTGGTGCACAGCATGATCCCGCTCGGGTCGTGCACCATGAAGCTGAACTCGACCAGCGAGATGATCCCGGTCACCTGGCCGGGCTTCGGCAAGCTGCACCCCTTCGCACCCGCCGAGCAGTGGAGGGGCTATGCGGAGCTCTTCTCGACCCTCGAGCAGTGGCTCTGCGAGGTCACCGGCTTCGCGGCCGTGAGCCTGCAGCCGAACGCCGGCTCACAGGGCGAGTACGCGGGGCTGATGGTGATCCGCGCGTACCACCTGCACCGCGGCGACAAGAACCGCACGGTGTGCCTGATCCCCGACAGCGCGCACGGCACCAACCCGGCCAGCGCCGTGATCGCCGGCATGCAGGTGGTCCCGGTCGACAGCGATGCCGAGGGCAACGTCGACCTCGTCGACCTGCGCAAGAAGGCCGAGCTGCACGCCAAGGACCTCGCCGCGTGCATGGTGACCTACCCAAGCACCCACGGCGTCTTCGAGGACCGCATCCGCGAGCTCTGCGAGATCGTCCACTCGAACGGCGGCCAAGTCTACATGGACGGCGCCAACATGAACGCGCAGGTGGGCCTGACGCGCCCGGGCGACATCGGCGCCGACGTCTGCCACCTGAACCTGCACAAGACCTTCTGCATCCCGCACGGCGGCGGCGGCCCGGGCATGGGCCCGATCGGCGTCGCGGCGCACCTGGCGGACTTCCTGCCGGGGCACCCGGTGGTGCGACCGGCGACCGCCGGCAAGCACGCCATCGGCCCGATCAGCGCGGCGCCCTACGGCAGCGCCAGCATCCTGGTCATCAGCTGGATGTACATCTCGATGATGGGTGCGCACGGCCTGCGCCGCGCGACCGAGGTGGCCATCCTCAACGCCAACTACATGGCGAAGCGCCTCGAAGGCCACTACCCGATCGTCTACACGAACGGCAACGGCCGCTGCGCGCACGAGTTCATCGTCGACCTGCGCCCCTTCGACCAGTCGGCCGGCATCAAGCCCGACGACGTCGCCAAGCGCCTGATGGACTTCGGCTTCCACGCGCCCACCATGAGCTGGCCGCTGCCGGGTTCGCTCATGATCGAGCCCACGGAGAGCGAGAGCAAGGCCGAGTGCGACCGCCTCTGCGACGCGCTCATCGCCATCCGCGAGGAGATCCGCCAGGTCGAGAACGGCACGTGGCCCAAGGACAACAACCCGCTGAAGCACGCACCGCACACCGCGGCCCTGGTGACGGCGTCGCAGTGGGACCGCCCCTACACCCGCGAGCAGGCGGCCTACCCGGCGCCCTGGCTGCGCACGTGGAAGTACTGGCCGCCGGTCGGCCGGGTGGACAACCCCTACGGCGACCGTAACCTCGTGTGCACGTGCGACAGCGTTCGCGCGTACGCGTGACGATCTTCCCCCTCCCGATCTTCGAGCGAGACGAGGACCCCGCCTACCGGGACGCGCTGACGGACGCCGAGGCGTACGCGCGGCTCAAGCCGCCGTCGTCCATCGTCGTGCGCTTCGGGTCGATGAAGCTGGTCGGCGAGTACCCCTACGACGGCGACGCGAAGCCCGGCTGCGGCAGCAAGCTGGTGGTGAGGACGCACCGCGGCACGGAGCTTGCCGAGATGCTGACGAGCACGTGCCCGAACTCCGGGTGCTCGAAGAGCGTGAGCCGCCGCGAGATGCTCGAGTACGTGGAGAACTCGGGCGGCAAGGACTACCCGTTCCATACCCAGGGCCGCGTGCTGCGCGTGGCCACCCCCGAGGATCTCACCGCGTGGACCACGCTGCGCGAGCGCTTCCGCAAGGAGGAGCTCGCTGCCGTGCGCACCCGCGCGGCCGCCATGGGGATGACCATGAAGATCGTCGAGGTGGAGCCCGTCCTCGGCGGCGAGTACGTGGCCGTCCACTACCTGAGCGAGGAACGCGTCGACTTCCGCGAGCTGGTGCCGCAGCTGGCGCACCACTTCCGAGCCCACGTCGAGATGCACCAGATCGGCATGCGCGACGAGGCCCGCCTCACCGCCGACTACGAGAAGTGCGGCCAGCACTGCTGCTGCAAGAACTTCCTGAAGGTGCTCAAGCCGGTTTCGATGAAGAGCGCGAAGGTGCAGAAGGCGACGCTGGATCCCCTGAAG
>JBJTJU010000024.1:0-4613 GCA_046096165.1 Phycisphaerales bacterium
GTTGCCGTCGAGGGCGCGGAAGTCATCGCGCAGGGCGACGATCCCGGGGATCACCGGCGCCAGGAATGCCGCCGACAGCAGGCCGGCGAGGAGCGCCGCGCCTGCGCCCGCGAGCGCACGGCGACGGTCGTCGGGGCCGGCGGCGCGCGCCGCGGCCGCCACGCACCACAGCCCATGGAACGCCGGCACGCAGATCGTGACCAGGTGCGACCACGTCCCCAGCGCGGCCGCCAGCGCATAGGCCAGCCACCACGCGCCGCCCGCGCGACGCGCGCGCAGGAACGCCGCGGTCGCCAGCGCCGCGAAGAGCATCATCATCGAGTACCCGCGCGATTCGGTGGCCGGCAGCACCGCGACCGGCATCAGCGCCGCCGCGCCCGCGGCCCACGGCACCAGGCCCGCACCGCATGCCTCGCGCGCGAGCCACGCGATGGCCGCCACCGCACCGATCCCCGCCAGGAAGCTCGGGAGCCTGAGCGACAGCTCGTCCGCCCCGAGGGCGCCGGCGCTCATCGCCACCAGCACCGAGTGCAGCACGTGGTTGGCCGTCGAGAAGTACGTGGAGGCCGCATGCCACGGGCCGTTGAGCGAGTAGCCGAGGAACGCCGCGATCTCGTCGTACCACAGCCCATCGGAGAGGAACGCCGCGCGCGCCGCGACCGCGGCGAGCAGGATGACCGCCATCACGGCCGTCGACCTGCTCATCGCGACGACCCCATGGCCTCTGGTTCCTCGATCGATGCGGGCTCGGGCATCTCGATGCTGCCGGCCGACGGCCGCAGGGCGAGCGGCTGCGTGGCCATCGGCGCCGCGTGCCGGACGTCGCCGCGCACGCCCGCCACCGTGGCGAAGGCCAGCATCCGCGCCACGGAGCTCGCCGCGAAGATCGTCATGTAGGCGCCCATGTCGGCGCCGCCCCGGCCGAGCACGGTCGAGCCGGCGAGCGACCCGGCCGCCGCGGCGAAGCTGTTCAGCAGCATGAAGTTCGCCATCAGGCTGGTGCGCTCGTCCTCGCGGATCGCCTCGAGCGCCAGGAAGAAGAACCCGAGCTCGAACGCCCCGAACATGGCGCCCGTGAAGGCCTGCAGTCCCAGGAGGTACCAGAACGACGGGCTCGCCATCCACAGGGCGCCGAGCGGCACCACCCCGAGCGCCCCGACGATGAAGAGGCTGCGTGCCCCGTTGCGCTGCGCCCACCGTCCCCAGAGCGGTGCGACGGCGCTCTTGGCCGCGAAGCTCGCGGCGATCATCGCCAGCACCTCGGCGTCGCTGAAGCCGAGCTGCCGGCTCATGTACGGCGTGAAGAAGGGCTGCGCCACCTGCACGGCGACGGTCATCATCACCATCGATCCGAGCAGCCGTCCGTCCTGCTCGACGCGCACGCGCCGCGGCATCTCGCGGATGCGCACGCGCCGATGGTTGCGTACGTCCAGGCCCGGCGCCTCGCCCTGGCGCTTCAGGAAGCGCACGCTCCACAGCCTGCTGAGTCCGGCGAGCGCGAACGTCGCCGCGAACGCGACCATGAGCCCCAGGTCGACGCCGAGGTCGACGCCCAGCATGCGCTGCGCCTTACCCGGGTCGCCCAGCATGAGGATCGCGCCGCCGAGGAGGAGCGACCCCATGATCGCCACCTGGTAGATGCGCGACCGCCACCCGAAGTAGCGCACGCGCACGCGTCGCGGGAAGAGGGCCCCGACCCACGTGTTCCAGGCGGGGCCGGCGCCGAGGTTCGTGGCCCAGTAGATGCTCGCGACCGCGAAGAGCCACCACGTGGGCATCGCACCCATGGCCGCGGCCACCACCATGGGCACGAAGCTCGCGGCCTGGACGCTCGCGCACAGCATGATCCAGCGGCGCGGCGAGCCGATCCGCGCGATGCCCCACGGGGCGCAGAGCTGGAGCACCGCGCCGATGAGCTGCGGCACCGTCGCCACCAGCCCCGCCACCGCGTCACCCTTCCCGAGGGCGAGCGCGAAGAGCGGGAAGTTCGTCTCCCCGAGCCCCACCATGAACGCGTGCGTCACCCCGTCGCCCGTGCAGTTGCGCAGGTCGGAGCGGAGCGCCGAGTCCGTGGCGGGAGTTGTGCGTGCGGTCACTTGCTGCTGCCGCCGGACGGCGCGCCTGCGGGCGGCGCACCCTTGCGTCCGGTGCCGCCCTGGCCGCCGGCCGGGGGCGCGGGCGGGGTGCCCGGGGCGCCGGAGGCCGGTGCGCCCGTCGCCGGGGCCTCGGCACCGGCGGGAATGAAGTTGCCGGTGCCGCCGCCGCCCGCCGCGCCCGAGACGGTCGCGGGCGTGAAGCCCTGCAGCTGCTGGAAACCGAGGTTCAGGTTGAGGCCGACGTAGCGGCCGCCCTTGCCGCCGCCCGCGCTGGGCGGCGCGGGGGGAAGCATGCCGTAGCCGCCGATCTGGCGCTGGATGAAGTCGGGCGCGCGCACGATGATCGATCCGTCGTAGTAGCGGATCGAGGCCACGGATTCGTCGAGCCACGCGTCGGGCTCGACGAGCGACTTGATCAGGTCGATGAGTTCCTCGGCCTTCTCCTGCGCGGAGCGACGCTCGGGCTGCTCGCCGGACTCGCCGAAGGGCGTGCCGCCGCCGCCACCGCCGCCCATGCCGCCGCCGGACTGCATGGCCTGGTTCAGGTTGAAGTCGGGGGCATTGTCGAAGTTCGGCGCCTCGAACAGCAGGTCACGGATCGGGTAGATGCGCGTCTCCTGCGCACTCCGCACGCTGAGGCGGGACTTGGGCCCGACCTCGACGTAGCCGTCGCGCAGCTGCCACGTGGAGGGCTCGGTGCTCGCCTGCTCGATCATCCGTTCGAGCACCACCAGCGCCTGGCCGTTGTTCACTTCCAGCGTGATCGGGGCCTCGGGGTCGAAGCCGTCGCTTGCGCCGGGATCGCTCGACCAGCGGACGGTCATGTCGACCCCGGTGAGCTGCTTCAGGTACGCGAACGCTTCCTTCGCGGGCGTCTCGGAGAACCGCACGCTCACGCCGGTCGAGATGAGGGCGCGCAGCAACCCGGACTTCGAGAGGTTCTGCTGCGCGGCGCGCTGCTCGGTGACGGCGTTGATCCGCTCGGAGAGGCTCTGCGCCTCGGCCGCGGCGGCGAGGCCGGCGGCGACGAGGGTACCGGTGGTGACGAGCTGCAGGCGTCGGATGGTCATGCTGGCTCCTCGGTCGGGGTCGCGGCGTCGAACTTCGGGAAAGTGTACGAATCGCGGGCGTCGCCCGATCCGGGATCCGGCCCGGTTTCAGCGCGTCCCGGAAGCGGAATCGAGGGCGTCGAGGCGTTCCTGGGCCCGTTCCGAGGCCGCCAGGGCCCAGAGCGCGAGTCCCTGCGCCGCCGGCGGCATCGAGGCATCGGCGGTCGAGGCCAGGATTCCGCCGTCGGCCAGGTCCGGCCGCGGCGCGAAGGTGGCCTGCGCGGCACCGACGCAGAGCTGCGCGATGAACCGGTTGCCCCAACCGAGGGCGGCGCGTTCTGCATCGCGCTCGCCGCGCGCGGGGCGTGCCGGATCGCCCGAAAGCTCCGCGATGAATGCCTGCACGCGGCACGACTGGCTGGAGATGCGGCCGGCCGCGGACCCGGTCACCGGGAACGCGCCCGCCTCGTCCGCCAGCGACGGCGGGCGCGACGGATCGGCGCGCACCTGGGTGCCGAGCACCACGGTGCGGGCTGCATCGACCGCATCGCGCGCCACGACGGGCGGCGTCTCGCGGCCGAGCGACCGGTCGGCCTGCATCAGCCACGGCGCGATCGCCACCATCTGCGCGGGACGCGTGTCGGCCCACAGTGCGTCGATGGCGGACGCGGTGGCCGCGCGATCGGCGACGGCGGATCCGGCCGCGATCCGCGCGGCGAGTGCCGCCAGCACGTGCGCGCGCTCCGGGGTGCGAAGCGAGGCAAGCGACGCGGGCGCGGCGACTCGCGTCAGCGCACCGTCGAGTGCGGTGAGGAACGACGCAGGCACCGGGTCGGCCGCGGCGAGCCCGGGCGCCGCGCGCAGCGCGTCCAGCGCCAGCACCGCAAGCGCCGTGGCGTTCACGTCGTCGACCGCGGGCGATTCCGACGGGTCGACCTCGGCGAGCGCCGAGAGCACGCGGCGCGCCGCCACCGCCGCGCGTGCGCGCAGTGCGCCGTCGAAGCCCGGTGTCCCGGCCACCTGCGCCAATGCCCAAGCGACGAACGCCTGGTCGGCGGCGGGTGCCACCACCGGTTCGTTCAGGTCGGCCGGCCCGAGGTACGTGCCGCGCAGGCCCGTGCGACGGAACGTGTCGGCCGCGCCCTCGGGAAGCGATGCAGCATCGGGCGGCGGGGCAAGCTCGCGCTCGAGGCGCGCGACGATCCGCGAGGCAAGCTCCGACGCGGCGGGCCGCGAGAGCGGCTCCATCGCCGCGGGCGGCACCAGCCGCGCGAGGACCGTCGGCGCGGCCCCGGGGAAGGGCTGCGCGAGACGGATGCCCCACGCGCCGTACACCGCCGTCGCGCAGCCCTCCCCCGGGGCCGCGCCGGTGGTGCTCGCGCGGCTGGTGCCGCCCGCGGCGATGGAGCCGCTCTCGCGGCCCGCGGCCAAGGAACTTGCCTGGCGGATCGTGGCGCGGCTCGTGCGG
>JBJTJU010000025.1:0-4030 GCA_046096165.1 Phycisphaerales bacterium
GCTCGGGCCGAAGACCCCGCGCTTCATCGTGGAGAGCGACGCCACCATCGTGGCGCCCCTGATGTTCACCTACATCATGGCGTCGTGACGGGCCGCAGCGCGCGCAGCCGGTCCGCCGCCGCCGCGATCGTCTCGAGCCGCTTGCAGAAGGCGAAGCGCACCAGCGAGTGCGCCTCGGCATCCTTGCGGCCGTCGGCGCCGGCGAGGTGGAACGCGCTGCACGGGATCGCCGCGACGCCGACCCGCTCGACGAGGTGCATGCAGAACGCCACGTCATCGGCGAAGCCGAACGAGGCGTGGGGGGCGAGCACGAAGTACGAGCCATCCGGGACGTACGGCGCCATGCCAGCCCCGCGCAGGGCGGCAAGCAGCGCATCCCGGCGGGCGCGGTAGTCCGCGCGCAGGCCCTCGTAGTACGACGGTGGCGCGCCGAACGCGTCCGCGGCCGCCCGGTGAAGCGGCGTCGCCCCGCAGAAGGTCAGGAACTGGTGCGCGGCGCGGACGCCGGCACTCAGGTTCGGCGGGGCCACGGCCCAGCCCACCTTCCAGCCCGTTAGGCTGAAGGTCTTCCCGAAGCTCGAAAGCGTGACGGTGCGCTCACGCATCCCCGGCAGCGTGGCAATCGAGAGCGGCCGTTCGCCGTACCAGATCTCGTCGTACACCTCGTCGGCAAGCACCAGGCAGTCCGCCGCACGCGCGATGCGCGCGATGGCCTCGAGCTCCGTGCGGTCGAACACCCGCCCCGTCGGGTTGTGCGGGGTATTCACCACGATCATCTTGGTGCGCGGCGTCACGGCGCGGGCCAGCGCATCGACCGGGAAGCGGAAGTCCGGCGCGGACAGCCGCACGGTGCGCACCGTGCCGCCCGCAAGCGCCACGCACGCCGGGTAGGAGTCGTAGAAGGGCTCGACCAGCACCACCTCGTCCCCGGGACCGACGAGCCCCAGGATCGCGGCGGCGATTCCCTCCGTGCTGCCGTGCGTGGCCGTCACCTCGGCATCGGGATCGACCTCGAACTTCCCGAGCGACGACCACCGCGCCGCGATGGCACGGTTCAGCTCGGGCAAGCCGATCGACCGCCCGTACTGGCCGGCACCCGCGTCGATCGCGCGCTTGGCGGCCTCCTTCACCTCGGTTGGCCCGTCGAAGTCGGGAAACCCCTGCCCCAGGTTCACCGCGCCGTGCTTCACCGCCAGGCGGCTGACCGTCGCGAACACGCTCTCGCCGAATGGGCGGAGCGCCGGCGAGATGCCGTGCACGCGGCCGCTCACGGGCGACCTCCGGATGCGGGCATGGACTTCACGTGCAGGTCAAGCTGTGGGAACGCGATCTCGATGCCGCGCTCGCGCAGCAGCCGTTCGACGCGCAGCCCCACGTCGTGCTTGACCTCGCGCACCCCGCCGTCGGCGCTGATGTGGAACAGGACGTCGAAGTCGATCGAGCTCGCGCCGAAGCCCGCCAGGAACACGCGCGGTGCGGGGGTGCGCAGGACGCCGTCGACGCCGGACACGGCCTCCTCGAGGGTCCGGGTCACCATCGCCAGGTCCGATCCATAGGCCACGCCAACCTTCAGCACGTCGCGCACGTTGGCGTCGTTCAGGGTCCAGTTGGTGATCGGCTCGGTGATGAGCGACTTGTTCGGGATCACGACGTCCTTGTTGTCGAGGTCGACGAGGGTGGTGGCCCGGGTCGAGATGCGCGCGACGCGCCCGGTGCTGCCGCCGATCGTCACCAGGTCGCCGACGCGGACCGGACGCTCGGTGAGGAGGATGATGCCGGAGACGAAGTTGGCGAACACCTCCTGCAGCCCGAAGCCGAGGCCGACGGTGACGCCGGCCGCCAGCCACTGCACGTCCGCCCAGCGGATCTGGAGCGCCCCAAGGCACGCCACCAGCCCGACCAGCACCAGCACGTTGCGCGCCAGCGACACCAGCGCGTAGCGTAGGCTGCGATCGATCGGGAATCGCCGCAGCACCAGGGCATTCAGGAGGCCGGGCAGGTCGCGCACCACCACCACGGTCAGCACCGCGATCGCAGCGAACACCACCAGGTTGCCGGCCGTCACCGGCGTCGGGGCAACGGCGGGCGCGGTGGCGGAGGCCGGCGACCCGCCGACCGACCACACCGGCGTCGACGCCATGCTCCAGAGCGCCGGCACCTGGTCGCGCCACGCCCAGAGCAGGCCGACCACGGCCAGCATCACCGCCACCAGCCGGCCGAAGCTGCGCACCTGGCGGTCGAAGCGCGCCTCCTCCTCGGCATCCATGGCCGAGGCATGCGAGGTGAGCCGGTCGATCGCCCCGTGCCCGACGCGGTCGAACGCGGAGAGGCCGACCGAGACCGCGAACACCACGGCGTAGCTGCGCAGCAGGTCGTCGAGGATGAACGACGCCGTCGACTGGGACCCGAACGCGGCCGCGCTCGCGAGCGCCGCCGGCACCGCGGTCAGCCCGGCATGGAGGAACGGCGCAAAGGTCGCCACCCATCCCGTGGGGACGCGGGAGATCACGCCCGCGAACACGCCATGCCGCGGGCTGAAGATGCGCGCCGACACGAGGGCCAGGAGCGCAAGCGCCGCCGCCGTCGCCAGGCGTGCCACCTCGCGGCTACCGGCCACGTCCGCGGACCACGAGGCGAAGCGGGACACCAACACCGCCGGGACCACGGCCTGCGCGGCCAGCAGCGCGGAACGGCGGATCGAGGCGCAGACCGCGGGGGTCCACCCCAGGTGCCGTTCGGCGAGGCCGCCGGGCGCGCATGTCGCCGAGATGGCCAGGAGCCACGCCAGCGGCACGGCCGCCCATGCGATGGCGTGCGCAAAGGCTCCCATGCTGTCGCCCGCGCCGGTCGAGAGGAGCAGCGTGCCCGAGAGCCAGAGCGCAAGCGGGATCGGCGCCGCGTTGATCGCGGCATCGAGTGCCGCCCGTCCGGCGCCCGGGATGCGCTGGCGGGTTGCCGCCTCGGGCAGGATGCGGCCGGCCCACGACCCGAGCGCACGGCCCCGGTCGAGAAGGAGCAGCACCAACAGGATCGACAGCACCCATCCTGCCGGCCGCGCAGTCACGGACTGACGCAGGTCACCCGCGGCCGACGCGATCGATTCCGCGGAGACCGCCGTGCGCAGGAAACCGAGCGCCTCCCCCACGTCGCGCGTGCCGACCGGCGGCATGTCCGGGATCCAGAAGAGCTGCGCATCGAGGAAGGCGCGATAGGACTCGGTCGCCTCGTCAAGCTCGACCACCGCCGCCTCCAGCTCGGCATGCAGCGCGGCATTGCGGGCCAGCACCTCCTCGAGCGACCCGTCCTGCGCTTCCGCGGCGTCGAGCCGATCCAGCTCGCAACGCGCCGCTGCCGCGCGAACGTCCGCCAGCTGACGACGCTCGTCGCGGATCGCCGGCAGCGCGTCTCGGTGACGCAGGAAGACCTCGCTGACCGGCCCGGAGGCGTCCTGGGCGAACCTCACCCGCGTCCGGTCGGCATCGAAGGCACGCCGCAGCTCATCTGCCCGGGCGCGCAGGCGCCCAAGTTCACCGGTGAGCCGCTCGCCCTCCCCGCGGGCCACGTCCACGCGCGCGGCCTGCTCCGGGGCCGGCCCGGCCTGGGCGTGCGCCGACCCGGGCCGCGCCAGCGCGGCGACCAGCACCGTCGCGAGCGCAATGAATCGACGAGCCATGGGCCGAGATCATAATCTTGCGTCCTCGCGGACCGCCGCGTCGCCACGATGAGCGCCCCGTCCGCCAACCCCGCGATCACCGTCACGCCAATCCTCGAGGATCCGGACTTCGTGGCCCTCGCGAAGCCGGCCGGCGTGGTCAGCGAGCCCGGCCTCGGGCACCGCCACGATTCCGTCATGAACGGCGCCATGGCGCGCTGGGGCGACCGCCTGCGCCCGCTCGGCGAGGCGCGCGACCATGGACTGCTGCACCGGCTCGACCGCGACACGAGCGGCGTGCTGCTCGTCGGCCTCACGGCCGGCGGATACGACGCCATCCGCGCGCAGTTCGAGGCGCGCACCATCCGCAAGCGCTAC
>JBJTJU010000026.1:0-5868 GCA_046096165.1 Phycisphaerales bacterium
GTCCTCGCGCTGCAGGTTCTCGATGAGCGCGAGTTCGGCGGCCTGGCGGTCGTCGACGTCCTGCACGATCGCCGGGATCTCGGTCCATCCGAGCCGCTGCACGGCCCGCCACCGGCGTTCGCCGGCGATCAGTTCATGCCCGGCGCCGCGCCGGCGGACCACGATTGGCTGCATGAGTCCGGACTGCGAGATGCTGGCCGCCAGCGAATCGAGCATGGCCGGGTCCATCTGGCCGCGCGGCTGGTAGGCGCCAGGCGAGATGCCAAGGACCGGAATGAAGGTCACGCGGACGCCCGCTGCATCCGTCGTCTTGGTGGCCGTCGCCGTCGAGGTGCTCGTGGCCGACGGGGTGCCGGCAGGAGCGCCGGGGCCGGACGACGGCTTCGGCTCCGCGGTGATCGCGGCGGCAGGGGCGGGGATGGACCGCGGCGGCTCAGCCGCGATGGCCGCACGCTGCGCGGGCACCGGAATCAGGCTTCCCAGCCCGCGTCCGAGCTTCGAGAGACCAGGCTTCGCAGGGGACGGACGACCGGGATCCTTGGCCATGAAACACCTCCATGTGTGCGCGATGGCGTCGTTCCGCGTGGAACATCCACGTGCGACGCCGCTGCGTCGTGCGATCGTAACTTCGTGACGCGCGCGGGCGATTCAAGCGCGCGAAAGTTGGCACGCCGCGCACACGCGGTGCGAGCGACCCCCGTTGACCACTAATTGGTCCTATAACCCTTCCTCAGGACGACCCGTCGCGCATGCGATCGAGCGTCTCAGGGAACGGATACGACCCGTACACGCCGACCGACACGCTGTCCCACATGGTGACCGACGGATAGACGTCGCCGCCGTAGCCGGCCGCGTGCATGCGGGCCAGCACGGCTTCGAAGCTCGGTTCCGCGCCCTTGTGGCCGGCCAGGCGGTTCGACTTCGCACCCAGGAACGACACGCTCGCCGCGGGCTCGCGGTCCCAGCGGCCGTCGAGCATCCGTGACACGGTGCGGAAGCCGCGCTCGATGTCATCCAGGGTGAAGTGGTCGCGGTCCGCCGGCCGCAGCAGGGCCAGCACCAGCAGCCGGTCGAGGTCGAACTTCAGGACGTAGGGCTCGCGGTCGTCCTTCCCGTGCAGGCCCGAGGCGGTGCGGAAAGTCTTGGCGAACGAGGTGGCCGAGGCCAGCGTCCACTGCGACGTCGGCACCAACCGGAGCACCTCGCCCAGGATGCCGTGCGAGTTGTCGCGCTCGTTCACGCCGCAGATCAGGGTGCGGTAGCGGCCGCGGAGCAGGTCGTCGAGCAGGTGCTGGCCCCACTGGATGCGGATGCGCCGCTCGCCCGAGGCAGCGCGCACGTCGCCCTGCGGAACCACCGTGATGCCCTTCATTCCCCGGCTGACCTGCATGAGCCGATCGCCATCGTCCTGGTAGATCTGGGTCATCGCCGCATCGTACGGCGCGCCCGGACATGGGCGCGCGCCGCGACGGCCGGGGTCACGCCGACCAGGTCGCGCCCGCGGCGGGGCGCTCGACGCGCGCACAGCCCGCGGATGCAAGCCGCGCCGACATCATCTCGCGTGCCCGCTCGTCGCCGTGGTTGAGGAGCACCGCCGAGGGAACCTTCCCCGAACCGAGGAGCCACGACTCCATCTGCGACGGGTCCGCGTGGCCGCTGAGCCCGTGCAGGCGCGTGACCCGCGCGCGCACGTCGAGCTCCTGCCCGTTGATGCGCACGCGGCGCGCGCGCCCCTCCGCCAGCGCCTCGGCAAGCGAGCCCGGCAGCACGTAGCCGGTGAACACCACGTGCCCGTGGTCATGGCCCACCTGGTGCTCGAGGTGGTGCAGCACCGGGCCCGCGTCGCAGAATCCGCTGCCCGCGAGCACGATTCCCGCGCCCTGGCGCCCGGCGATCCGCAGCGAATGCCGGCGCGACCAGAGGAAATGCAGCGAGTCGAAGTCGAAGGGCGAGTGCCCGCGCGAGACCATCGCCCGTGCCTCGTCGGAGAGGAGCGACGGATGGCGCACGCACAGCTCGCCCGCGCGGATCGCCATCGGGCTGTCGAGGTAGACGGGCATCTCGCCCATCACGCCCTCGCGCGCGAGCCGCGCCAGGTGGTGGACGATCACCTGCGCACGGCCGAGGCTGAAGGTCGGCAGCACCGCGGTGCGGTCGCGCGCGCGGCAGTCGGCGATGATCTCGCGCAGCTCGGCCGGGACGTCGGCCACCGGGGCATCCGCCGGGCGCGCACCCGTGGTGCATTCCCTCACCACCACGTCGGCTTCCGGCGCGTCCGGACGCGCGCGCAGGTACGAGTCGCCGCGCGGGCCGACGTCGCCCGAGAAGAGGAAGCGCGTGCGCGACGCGCCATGCTTCACCTCGAGCTCAACCGACGCGCTGCCGATCACGTGGCCGGCATCGTGCAGGCGCATGCGCACGCCGTCGGCGAGGTCGCGCCACGCGCCGTAGGGCACGCCGATCGCCATGCGCCCCGCGCGGTCGGCGTCGCCGCCCGCGTAGAGGACGGGCGGGTCCACGGTGCGGCGCAGCGCCGCGCTCACCGCCGGATCCGGCGGAGGCTCGCTGACGACCGCGTCGGGGCCGGTGCCCTCGCGGTGCTCCTGGAGGCGCACCTTCTGCAGGTTGGCCGAGCTGCGGAGCACCATCGGCAGCAGCTCCGCGGTCGGCTCCGAGCACCAGATGCCGCGGTCGAACCCGAACCGCGGCAGCATGCCGAGCCGGCCGCAGTGGTCGATGTGCGCGTGGGTGCAGACCACCGCGTCGAGCGCACGGAAGTCGACCGGCGGCGGGTCGGCGCTGCGCCGCTCCTGCTCGTGGGAGCCCTGGAACAGGCCGAAGTCGATGAGGATGCGCGCGCGGTCGGTCTCGAGCAGCGTGCAGCTTCCCGTGACCTCCCCGGCGGCCCCGAAGAACGTCAGCGATGGGGTTTGCGGCACGCGGAGCCGATCAGTCCCAGCGGAAGACGCCCTTGCGCCACGCGTAGATGTACGCCAGGACGCTGGTCGCGATGAAGAACAGGATGCGCGCCAGGAACAGGCCCGACATCGGGCTCTGCGGCTCGAGCTGCGCGTACGCGACCGCCCACGGGTAGAGGAAGATCACCTCGACGTCGAAGAGCAGGAAGGTGATCGCCACCACGAAGAAGCGCACGTTGAAGCGCTTGCGGGCGGTGCCGATGGCGCTCATGCCCGACTCGTAGGTGTCGCCCTTGACGTCGCCCTCGCGGCGCGGGCCGAGCATCCAGCTCGCGCCGATGTTCACGATCGCGAAGATCGTGCTCATCACCACCGCCATCGCGATGGTCACGTAGCCGGTGAGGTCGGTGGCCGCCAGGAGCTCCATGGGGGCCGGAATGGTAGCAGGGCGGCGGCGCGATCAGCTTGCCGGGAGCCGCGGCCGCAGCGCGCCGGCGATGCCCCACATCGCCACGCACAGGAAGCCGAGGAGCGGACGACCGAGCAGGAAGCAGGTGGCCGCGTCCACCGCGGGAATCGCGCCGATCCACGTGCCGACCGCACCCGGCACCGTGCCGCGCCCGCTGCCGATCGCACGGATGCCGGAGACCACGGACACCACCGCGACCGCGATGGCACCGAGCCCCGCCGTGACGAGGAGGGCGCCGTCCGGCGCGATGCCCTCGGAGAACCACATGCCGAGCGGCGCACATGCCGCAAGCGGCAGGATCCATGCCGCGCGCGCGGCACCTGCGCCGATGCCGCGCATCTCGTCGCGCGCCACCACCGAGAGCGCAAGCACGTAGGCGAACGTGCCGCCCGCGACCCACGCGAGCAGCGCGCGCTCCGAGCCCGGCGACGTGCCGTACGCGGCGATCACCGGCACGATGGCGCGGCACACGGCGAGCAGCACGAACGTCCCGGGCACCCACGCATGCACCGCGTTGTAGGTCAGCACGCAGCCGGCGAGGAGGAGCGACCACCAGAACGTGGCGCCCGACGCCACGGCGAGCATCGCCGTCCCGACCGCAAGCATCGCCACGCCCGCGAACTGCGCGCGCGCCGCCGAGATCCGGCCGGAGGGAATCGGCCGCCGCGGCCGCTCGCGCGCGTCGATCCGTGCATCGAACGCGTCGTTCAGCACCATGCCGGCCACGTAGACGAGGACCGTGCCCGAGAGGAGGAGCGCCGCCGTGCCCCACGGCACCGGCGCATCCGAGAGCCGCGCCTGCAGCCCGATCGCGACTCCCGCCAGCACGTTCGAGACGACCGTCGGCGCGTTGCCGGCGCGCATCAATTCGAGCCACGCGCCCACCTGGCCGCCGCGGCTCACGCGGGCACCCCGGCGAGCCCATGCGCGCGCAGGCGTTCCGCGGCCCAGCGGAGCTCCGCCGCAATGCCGTCCTCGAGCGCCTCGGCTGGGCTGGCATCGCGCGGAAGCACGTCCCAAGCATAAGTCTCCGCCTCGAAGGCGGGTCGCTCGTCCGCGGTCCAGGACGCGATCTCCGACATGCACTCATCGACCGCCGGTTGCGTGGTGCCGAGCGCCCCGAGGCGTGCCGCGAAGAGCGGCACGTGGAAGTGCGTGCGCCACTCGCCGACGGGCTCGGCCGCCAGCGCGAACGGGATGTCCTCCCAGAAGCGCACGCTGCCGTCCGCGGCGCGCACGCACGTCTGGTGCAGCCAGCGCGGCTCGGCGTAGGCGGCGAGCACCGCAAGCGCCTCGGGCGACCCGTCGCAGGCGATGGCGCTCGAGAGCTGCACCTTGTGCACGCGGATGCCGGCCTCGCGGTAGGCACGGAGGGCCTCGCGCTGGCCGTCGAACATCACGGCCGCGTGGCAGGTGTCATGGCAGATGCCCACGTAGCGGCGCGGGTCCGGCATGCCGGGGCGCGCCCGCAGCGCATGGAGCAGGAACCCGACCACGTCCTGCGGCCGGTCGAGCATGCAGCCCGGTTCGGGCTCGAGGTCGACCGTGACGCGCACGCCGGTGCGGTCCTCGACGCGCGCGAGGTGCGCAACGAGCTGCTCGAGCATCGCGCCCGCGAGCCCGACGCTTGCGCCGCAGCCCTCCAGCGAAAATCGCGCGCGCCAGCCGAGGGGCAGGGTGCTGATCGAGGCGGAGCGCGTCCCGGCGGGCACGAGGTCCGGCAGCAGGTCCGCCAGCCGCTGCGTGTGCAGCAGCCGGCGCACGTCGGCCCAGTGCGGCTCGTACACCGCGTGCTTCACCACCGGCTGGTGGAAGTCGTGGTAGGGAAAGCCGTTCAGCGTGACGACCGAGAGTCCCGCGCGGGCCAGCTCGTCGCGCAGGCGGCGCGCACCGTCGGGCTGCGACGCCAGTTCCTCCGCCGCCCGTGCCGAGAGCCAGAGCCCGATCGGCAGCGCATCGTTCACCGCAAGCCGCGCGCGCACGCCGCCCATGGTGCGGACGACCGCCGCGCGCGTCGCCTCGAGGGTGCGCCCGGCGACGACGTTCGTGCAGTAGGCGGGAAGCACCGCGCGCTCAGGACGCGCCGGCGCCGGAACGCGTGACTTCGCGGCGCTTGACGGTCTTCTTCTTCCCGTCCTTCACCGTGACGGTGACCGTCTCGGTCACGGTCTCGGTGACGGTGGTGCCGTTCTCGGTGCGGGTGCGCGTCGAGGTGGACTTCGTCGTGGACGAGGACTCGCCGGCCTGGTCGGTGTCTTCCTCGGTCACTTCCTCGGTGATCGATGGGGCACCCGCCGGCGCGGCGGGCGGCACGGCGGCCGGCGCCTCGGGCGCCGCCTTCGGCGCGGGCGGCGCGGACGCGGGCGACTCGCCGGCCGCCGGAGCCTCCTTGCCGAGCGCCACCTCGATGGCGCGGTCGAGCGACGCGTTCGGCGAGCCGATGTAGGCGATCTTCCCGTCCTTGCCGACGACGAACGAGCA